>JAFDFW010000575.1 GCA_019309605.1 Deltaproteobacteria bacterium
CCCCCGGATGCTGCTTCTAGAGGGTTTCGCCGATCAAGGCGGCCCCGCGCACGAAGGCCTCGTCCCTGACCACCCTGCCCGTCTCGCTACCCCGGAATGAATGCTGAAGGCTCGCGGCGAGGAGGCCTACGGTCAGTACAGCGGAGATGACCTGCCGTCTTCGACCCACCGAAAAGACCGCGACCGCTTCGCCGAGCAGAAGCGCCAGCATCGGCAGCACCCAGAACCACATCCGATAGTAGGCCTGGAGATCGCCGCCGACGCGCAGATAGAACACCACGAAGGCCGCGATGATACTGAGCGGAAGCCATCCTTTGGAGCTCCATCGGAGTCGCGTGGCCAGAGCCCAGAGCCCAATGACGACCAGCGGAACGCCAAGATACGCGACCAGGAACGCCCGGCTGACCCGGCCACCCCGCTCGAGCAGCTCGGCAGAGATCGGGTGGAACTTCGCGTAGAAGGGGTTCGGCATCGGATCGCCGTAGTAGAAGGTGACCCAGGCGGTGAAGAGGCCGAAGATCAGCAGCGTCGTCCCGAGAAAGACCGCCACGCGCTTTGCGCGCGCGCGGTCGCGCCGGTGAAGGAACAGATATCCGCCCACGGGTACTGCGTAAAAGACACCTTCGGGCCGGGTCAGCGCGGCCAGGCCAAAGAGCACGCCCAGGCCGACGAAGCTGCGCAACGGGGAATCGCTCTCGACATCGAGCGCGACCACGACACCTGCCAAGAGCAAGAGCCCGAACAAGGGCCCTTCGAGCCCGCCCACGAGCCAGAACGCGAAGGTCGCGTTGACGACGAGCAGAGCCGCGCCAGCCGTCGCCGCAAGGATCCCGCCATAGGTGCGTCGCAGATATAGATAGACGATGGCTAGAATCCCCCAGCCGAGGATCACCCCCAGCACAGGCGCCAAGGCCGGGGCGGAAACCCCAAAGCTCTCGCCAAGCCCGAGGAGAATGACCCAGAGAAAGTTTGAGTACCCCATCACGTACTCACCCGGGTTGAAGACCAAACCCGCACCTGCCGCAAAGTTCGTGGCGTAGTGAAACGAAATGTAGGCGTCGTCGGGGAGATGTTGGAACCGAAGCGCGTGAACCAACGCGCCCCCAAGGAGAACAATCGATATGGGCAGTTCCCACCAAGAACGCCGATTACGCATCTGACAATCGTCGTGGGTCAGGGCCCGGTGCACTCCCATAATGGGCCAGGGGGACAGGAAGGGACGCCGTCCATCAGACTGAAGAGTGCGCAGGCTTCGAATGTTTCGGAGCAAGCGGTGTTGACGCAATCCCAGCATTCACAGGATTCGGGGTCGTTGGCCTGAAAGCACTGACCGGTGCACGAGATGGAGCAGACCCCGAGCGCCTCGTAGCACCCCCCGCATTCGAATGAGAGCCCAATCGAGATGTTGAGACATTCGGTGATGCTAGTCTCTCTCGGGACGACACCCGTTGGGCAGGAGTCGCCGAATTGCAGACAGGCAAGGCAGCGCCGGGTGGCTAACCACATATCGTTCTCGCATTGAACCGTCTGGTCGTGGTCGCCGATGCAGGAGTCCACGCACACGAAGCCCTGGCACACGCCGGTCGAGCAGTCGGCATCCGCCTTGCATTCAACCGTCTCGCACTCGTTGTTCGTGCAGATCTCGAGCGCGGCGCAGTCGCCGTCCCCCTCGCATTCCAGCGCAGCCGGTATGCATTCATTGGCCTCGCACACTTCGCCCCGCGGGCAGTCGCCGTCCGCCTCGCACTCGGGTTCAGGAACGGCGGCATCGCCGCCGCCGCATGCGCTGAGCCCGAAGGTCGAGGTCAGGGCCAAGGTCAAGATCAATCCAAGTGTCTTCATCGCGCTCCTCCAGAGCTATAAGCGGGTCGAGTATACCCGCTCGCGCCTCTGAAACCACCGGATTCGCAGAGGCGCTGTCGTCCTAGGTGGGGTCGAGTGGGTTGCAGCTCGGCTGCGTCTCACACGCCGGTGGACCACCTGGCGTCGTGGAGCTCGGGAGGCTGAGGCCCGTGCATGTCTCGAACTCCGCGCTGCAATTGTCGTAGACGCAGTCCAGACACAGGCACCCTGCCGCGTCGTCCGTGCAGGGCATGCTGCAGTAGATGGTGGCGCAGGCGCTGACGCCGATGTAGCAATCCAAGCACGTCTGCGAGAGACTTGGATCACATTCCGGAGCCGTTAGTGTCACCGCTGCACACACGAACACGGAGGTCAACGGCGCGACGGGATCACCATCACACGCGATCGGACAGAAAAGGCCGAAAAGAGAACAGTGCCCACAGGCCGTAAGCGTCCGCCTGATGTCGTTGTCTTCGCCGCAGAGATAGGCCCGATCGGCCGCGTTCGTACAAGCTCCCCGGGGGCCGACTGGGCCGCCGACACCCCCAGCGCCGCCTGCGCCAGCCGTACCGCCTGCGCCGCCATCACCACCTGCGCCAGCCGCACCCGCATTGAAGCTGCTGTAACAGCCGCAGGCCGCAACGGCCAAGGTCAGTACCAATCCAAGAACTCTCATCCGTTACCCAAGATCCGCAGGCGCGCGACTATACCCTCAACCACTGCGCTTGGAAACAGGGAGCTTGCGGTTCGCAGTTAACGACGAAACCCGCGACCGAAGCCGCGGGTTTCGCATGTAGTGCGTTAGCTCACATGAGCCGACCGGGAACTATTCTTCGTCGCAGTTCGGGGTCGGGAT
>JAFDFW010000576.1 GCA_019309605.1 Deltaproteobacteria bacterium
CGCCTTCGTCGAGCTCATCGACACCTTCAAAGAGCTTCCCGAGACGTTCACCGATGAGTTCAAGGAAGTGACCCCGCAAGCCCAGGTCCAGGGCTACCGGCATCTGGCACACCTTCTCGCCTACGGCTTCGAACTTTACATGGAAAGCGACCCGCTCCGGCCGTTCTTCGTCCCGGTTGCGCGTTACACACAAAAGATCCTCGGGGACAACACCGACTCGATCTACTGCTTCACGCAAAGCCGCAGCGACCAGCGGTATCGAATCTGGGGAAAGCGCGGCGAGGCCTGCTACCTGAGCTTCTGCGTCTACGCCGGCGAGCCCGACGGCTCCTGGTCAGACAGCCTCGCGCTCAACGTGAACCACACCCAGATGGACTTCAGCGACGACGGTTCGTACGAGATCTTCATCGGCCCGGACGAACCGGACAAGCCCAACCACTTCAAGATGGACCCACGCGGCGTCTGCGTGATCTCCCGCGAGTACTACTTCGACCGCGACAACGACCAGCTTGCGGACGTCCACATCGAAAACACGGCCGACGTTCCCGCGCCTGGCCCCGAGACCGACGCCAGCCTCGCCGAGAAATTCCGTACGGTCGCCACCTTCGTCATGCAAACCACGGCGATGGTGCCGCTGGCCCCAACGACCGACATCAACGTGCTGGACGAACCTTTCACCTTCGACCCGGACGGCATGGGCTGGGGCACCCCCGACAACGTCTACGCCATCGGCCACTTCAAGCTCGCCGACGACGAAGTGCTCATCCTTCGGGGCCGCTCGCCGAAGTGTTGCTACTGGGGCGTTCAAACCTGGAACGTGTACATGCAGTCGTTCGACTCGCGCTACCACAAGGTCTGCGTGAACTCGGCGCAAGCCCAGCTGAACGACGATGGCGAGTGGACCGTCTACGTCTGCAAAGAAGACCCGGGCCTCGACAACTGGGTGGGCACAGGCGGCCACAACGACGGGGTGGTGTTTTGCCGCTGGCTCTTGTCGGAGGAGTTTCCGGAAAGCCCAAGCTCCGAGGTCGTGAAGCACAGCAGCCTTCTTCGTTGAGCTAGGGTCGCGACGAAAGCGCTTCCAGCCCGCCGACTGGCTCGAGCACTTGGAATCCTTCGGGCAGAAGCGCGTTGACCATCGAAGCAATAGGTATGATTCCTGTGGTGAAGAACTCACCCGAGGATACGAGCACCGTTCCATCTCGTAGGGGTATCGCGAACCCTTCGTTGCTTCCGTTCGCTGCAAGGTAAGGTTCTGAGCCCTGCAGGAGCGCGCCAGTCAGGATGTCGATGGTCAGGTAGAGCTGCTCGATGATGATCGTCCGATCGGCGCCGGCGATGTTGAAAGAGTAGCCAACGAAGTAGGGAACCAGAAGCGCATTGTCGGTCACGGTTGGAATGCCGTTGGGAAGCGCGAAGCGCCCGCTGAAGTCGGGGTCCTCCGGAAGGCGCTCTTCGGCCAAGGCGGTCATGTCGGCGACCCATTCAATGTCGCCGTCGGGGGTCACAGCTGTTAGGTCGCCCGCGAGAACATAGACGGTGCCGTCGGGCCCGACCGACGCGGAGCCTGGAGCCGCCGCGAGGGGGAGGCTCCAGTTGAGCATTCCGGTGCCGGCAGCGAACGAATAGAGCGACCCGCTATCGTCGCTCACGTAGATCGCGCTCCCGTCGGGCGAGAGTGCTGGACTTGATCCGCTCCCCGGTCCGATCACCGAGGTGGTGGCAATCTCGATCTGGCCAGGCGCGCCGGGGGTGAAATCGAGTCCGTAGAGCGTCCCTACGCCCGGCATGACGGCATCAGTGCCAGTGACGAAAATCCTGCCCGATGCAGGGTCGACGGCTGGCGTGTTGGCAGACTCGATCAGGCCCGCGAAAAACACGTTGAACGTCAACTCGATGATCTCCGGGTCGACGAAACCGTCTTGCCACAACGTTGGCGGGAAGACCTGCGTCGTGGGGGGCGCCGGCCCGCCCGGCAAGTTGATGACGGGAGCTACCGATGCACCATCCGCGCGATTCACAATGACGACGTCACCGAACAACGTGATCCCGCCCACCGAACCGTCCTTCGTGAAGAACGCGGTGATAAAAGGCATGATAGGTGTCGTGACCGACCCGTCCTGGAAAGGCGCACCTGCGGGGGGCGGTGGCAAATCGATCGTCCACTTAACAGTGCCGTCGTTGTGAAAGGCCCAGAACTGGTTGCAGTCACTCACATAGAGATCGCCGGCATCATCGACAATCGCAGCTTGCAGCACCGCGCAGCTATCGAAATCAGCGACGGTCGTCCACGGGGCTGTCCTCCAGAGCACAGTGCCGTCTCGATCGAAGGCATGGAGGGTTGACGTACCGGGGCCTTGACCCGTCGTCTGGTAGATGTTGCCTTCGGGCCCGATGGTCACGGGAGCAGGGGTCGCTGCGCCGGTGAGAGCCGTCCACTCGTGTTGGAACCGGCCCGCGAGCTGGAGCGGTACATAGTCATCGTTTCTGGGACCGGCGTGCACGCTTGCCCACTCGGTATCGGCATACGGTGGCGAAGTCGTAGGCGTTGCCGAGGTCGTCGAGCTCTGGCAACCCGCCAACGCCGCCAATATGACTACGAGAAGTGAAGTCGCTGCGTAGTGCGAAAGGACGGACTTGCCGCGATGAATCGATACGTCCACAGGTGTACTCCTGTCCAAGAGAAAG
>JAFDFW010000577.1 GCA_019309605.1 Deltaproteobacteria bacterium
GAACTCGGCCCAGGCCTGAAGGGTGTCGCCCCCCATTGCTTTGAACTCGGTCTTGGCGATCAAGGTGCTGGCGTGGATGCGCTCCGTTCGTTCGATCGGATCGTCAGTGTCGGTCGCGAGGGTCGTCCAGAGGACGTCAACCTTGTTGTTGAACTCGAGTGATTGTGCCTCGCTGCGCACCGAGACTGGGCACGCGGCTGTGAGCGACTGGTCGGGTAGTGCATCACGGTCCTGCAGATACGTGCGGAGCCCTCCACCAGCGGTGGCGAGAATGACGTCGTTGACGGTGCAACCGAGCGCGTCCTTGATTTGCCGGATGTCTTGGAACGACACTCGCATCGTTGCGAGGTTGCGGCGTGAGGACACACTTGCGTTGAAGGGAGTACGGGGCGCACCCAGGGGGCGAGTGCCCGCCGGACGGCCCTCGCTGATCTGGTCACGAAAGAGCCCGGTTGCCTTTTTCACCGTGCGGCCGAGAGTGCGCCCGAGCTCTACCGGCGCCATCACGCGCGAGCGTAGGGCATGAGCGAAGAGCTCCGCGTCGGTGGGCACCTTGTCCGGCTCGGTTGGAAGTGGAGCCGGCGGCGCGATCGTGGTCCGGCTCTTGTCGAAGAAATGCATCAGCAGGCCGGCGCCCGAGACGCCATCGACGACCGAGTGGTGCGTCCTCAGCACGAAGCCCAGGCGCCCCCCTTCGAGCCCCTCGATGACCCAAATCTCCCAAAGTGGCTTGGCCCGATCGAGTGGCGCGCTGCTCAGGCGGCCAACCATGGCGCCGAACTCCTCCGGACCTCCGGGGGCAGGAAGCGCGGCACGGTGGACGTGGCGGATGACGTCGAAGTCCGGGTCGTCGACCCAGAGCGGATGGTGCAGATCGAACGGCACGCGCGCGAGCCGTCGACGAAACACGCGATGGCATGACGCGCGTTCTTCCACGTGTTTTATGACAGCGTCGGCGTCGTAGCCGGAGTCGCCTGGGTTGAGAATGCACGCGAATCCCACGGACATGTGAACTTGGGGCGTCTCCATATAGAGAAACGATGCATCGATGCCGGCTAGCCGTTCCATAGGCGCCGCAGTCTAGGATGGGGCGGTAGCCGATTCAAACCCGCTCCCCGAGGTTGCTACTTTTTCCGGTCGCAGCTTCTGGCGGAAGAAAGGTTCCGGCGCTGCACATTGATAATACTGCAGGTTTATGAGGCCCGAGGCAGGTGGGCTAGGGCCGCCTACGGCAGCAGATAAGTGGGCGTCAGCACGAACATCTCATTCTCGGTCGTGACGCCCGCAGTGATCGAGCACGCGTCGCACCAGCCGTCGCCAGCACCAGGCGAGCTGTCACACGCCGCGTCATCGTCTGCGCATGGGGCTCCGATATTCCCCTCCGCGCACGCGACCGGCGTACACGAAGTGAATTGCGGCATCCTCGATGCGCGTGTGACCGTCGTCGGGTCTGGGTTGCCGCCTGCGTCGACGCCGTTGTTGAACGTGGCGCAGTACCGCAGTGTTCGCTCCGCCTCGTCTGGCGAGTCGAACAGCATCGGTGGCTCCATCTCTAGGGTCAAGGGATCGTTGTAGAGGAGGCTCTCATAGAACACCGTGCCGTCCGGCAGGGCAATGGTGAAGTCTTCGCCGCGCTTGTGCGTGTGCGAGCTGATGCGTAGCAACTCGTAGCCCTGTGGCACGACATGGTCAGCGCAATACGACTCGACCGTGTATGGGAGCTGTCCTGCCTGATCGTAGATGTGGGTCGAGTCCGCCTCGTTGACGAGCTCTCGCCGCAAGTCATCGGTGAACAAGACGTTCATCCGAGCGTTCATGCGGTGCTCCTCCAGGCTTAGATTGAACGCATGAGAGTTCCAGTAGAGGATGCCGCGGATCGGGAACGCGCGGTACGCGCCGTCGCGAGCCGGCGTCGACTCTTGTGCGGTGCCGGCACCCCCAAGGCTCTGGTTCCCGAGAAAGCCCTGGTTCGCGCCGGCCGGCCCAAAGCCAATGCACGCGATCTGGTTTGTCAGCTCTGAACTGCAAAGTGAGTCGCCACAGGCGCTCTGGTCCAGCGGATCGCACGGCTGTCCTAGCAGGTCCCCGCCCTTGCAGGTCCAGTCGCCAAAGGCCTCGTCGGCTACGGATTCTGGCCCAAGCCCCGAATGCTGAATTGTCAGGTGATGGCTCTGCGGATCCTGGCGGACGCGCGAACCATTGAAGTAGAAGACCTCGCCGTCTTGGAACTCCGCTGGGATCCGGTCGCTGAAGTCATAGTACTGCGCGAAGCAGACCTCGGTTTCCGTTTCGGCGGGGAGCAGGAACGACGGCATGCGAAACTGAATCCCCTTGTCGGCCGGCGGTGGCGCAAGTGGTGCGATGGTCACGGGCGTTGCCGGGGGTAAGCAAGCACCAAGCAGCTCGGCCATTTTATCCGACTGGCCCTGCTCACTGTCGCCCACTGCCCCAGTCTCGGGCGCGCCGGCCTGGATCCACATTCGAATCGCCTGCAGCTGGTCTTCGCTGATAGGCGCACCGCCCGAAGGCATCGGGCTACCGGCAATCGGGAAACCAAGCGAGGGGTCCGTGGCCGCCGCGAGCTTGAAAAACAGGTAGCTCTCATCTGGCTGGCCGGGCTCCACGTAGTTGCGCGAGCTGCCAGTCGCCGGCATCTCCAGGAGGTTGTCGTACGAGTGCCCGACGCG
>JAFDFW010000078.1 GCA_019309605.1 Deltaproteobacteria bacterium
CAACGCGCTCGGTGCCGACATCAAGTCGATCGCCAAGCGCCAGGCAGGGTACGAGCGACGGCTGAACTGGAACAGCGGCGTCGCGATCGCGGTCATCGGCGTGATCTCGTTCGCCGGGCTGAAGCTCTACTTCGACGCCCAGACGGGGGGGATGCGGTCCGAGATGACTGCCGCTGAGACTACGGTTGAGGAGCTCCGTGGCGATCTGGGCGAGGAGGTTCGACGAGCATCAGACCGCGCAACGGCGGCTGCGAAGGCAGCGAAGTACTACGATCTGATCCGCGCCCGCAAGCGCGTCGAGGTCGTTCGCGAGTATCCCGCGATGGCCAAAGAGGCGCTCTCGCCCGCAGAGGCCGCCGTGTTCCGGGACTTCGAGCAGCAGTTCCGACAAGACATCTCGCTCGAGGCGTATCAAAAGGGCCTCGCGCTCGTCGACGCGAAGAAGTACGCCGAGGCGATCAAGCGCTTCGAGGAGGCAGCCGAGCTGCACCCGAACGGCTCGCACATCCCCGCCGTCAAGCACAGCCTCGCACTGTCGCTGCGCAAGGAGAAGCGTTCCGCGGAGGCGCTCGTAGTTGCGCAGCAGGTGGCAGACCAAACCACGGACGGCGCGCTGCAGCCCGACGGCTGGTGGCTCGTGGCGCTGTGCGCGCGTGATGTCGACGATCTGGACACGGCGCGTGATGCGCTCAAGCTTCTGATCAAAAAGTGGCCGCGGTCGGCGTTGTCCCGCGATGCGAGGCCGCTGCTCCGTGAGGTGACACGTGAGGCGTACCTAGGGAAGAACGCCACGCCGCCTGCACCGGCCGGCACGCCCGAGTGAGCCCCCCGCGACAACGGTAACGCATCGACGCTGCTGGCGTCGTGTGCCAAGATATCTACGGATGGCTCGGCCGCGCGTTGCATTCGTAGGTTCCGGCGGCGCCGCCAAGGGCGTAGCTCACATCGGCGTGCTCCGGGCGATGCAGGAGCTCGACATTGAAGCCGATATCTGCGTGGGCGCGTCGGCTGGCGCGATTGCCGGCGCCTTCTACGCTCAGGGCTACACGCCATCGCAGATGATCGACTGGTTTCGTCCCTTCTGGAAGCGTGGCCTCGAGGATCCGCCCCTGAAGGCCCGCTATTTCCTCGGGATGCCGAATCAAGAGCAACGGCGGAGCAGGGGCTATTTGACCAGCGGTCTCCTCTCGATCGACCGATTCGAGCGCTTCGTCGCCGAGCAGTTGCCGACCGACGACTTTCGCGACCTCGAGAAGCACTTGCTCGTCACGGCCGCCGATGTCGATGGGCGCGGCCGCGTGGTGTTCGGCCGCGGATACCGTGACGAGGTCCCCATCAGCAAGGCGGTGGCGGCTTCCTCGTGCTTGCCGATGCTCTTCCGGCCGCACCGCATCGGCGACCGCTTCTACATGGACGGCGAGGTCGTTCGCACCCTGAGCATCGACTTGGCTGTCGAAGCAGGTGCCGACGTCGTCATCGTCTCCAACGTCTACCGCCCCCACGTCGGGCGTGCCGGCGGCCCCTCGCTGGTCCACCAAGGCGGCCTCGCAGTAGCCCGCCAATCGGTGAACATCATCCTCAACGAAAAGGAAAAGCGAGGCATCGATCTGATCCACAAGATGTACCCGCGAATCCAGGTCCTGGTCGTGTCGCCAGATCTCGGCCGCTTCCCATTCACGTCGCGAATGCACTCAGGAGCCATGCTCCGGAGAGGCTACCGAGACGCCCTACGCATTCTCGCAAAAGCAAAACGCCGCGGCGTATTCGAAGCAGCCCCCAACGTCCGCACCATCGGCGAAGCGTAGCGACAGCGACAGCGCCAGCGCCAGTGCCAGCGACAGCGACAGCGACAGTGTCAGTGTCAGTGTCAGTGTCAGTGTCAGTGTCAGTGTCAGTGTCAGCGTCAGCGTCAGCGACAGCGACAGCGACAGCGACAGCGACAGCGTCGGTGATCAGCTAGTCTGCTCGACTGCCCACGCCAGGTACGCGTCGCTGACCCGGTCTGCCGGTATCGCGATAATCTCCGGCACCTCGTATGGGTGGTTCTCGCTGATCCAGGCGGCGAGTTCGTCGAAGCGCTCGCTGTGCGTCTTGATCAGCAGCTGAATCTCCGTTTCAGCCTCGATCTTTCCCTGCCATCGATAGAACGACTTCACCCCGGGAACCGCGTTCACACAGGCCGCTAGCCGTCCCTCGACCAGCCCAGTGGCCAGCTTCTCGGCCGTGGCCTCGTCGGGCACCGTGCACAGGATCACGACCAGATGGTTTACGGGCCTCACAGGCCGAGCATACTCAAAGTGGGTGGACCGTCACGCCCAAGCCGCGGTCGATGACGGCGACGGCGCGTTCGGGGACCGTTTCGTAGCTGACCTGATCTTCGTCGATCCCGCTCGCCACCATGACGTAGCGGAGCTGCGTGCTGCCGACTGGCGGCGGGGTGTAGTCATTGGGAGGATCGTGAAGGCCTTGACGTTCGACGTAGATCATCGGTGCGCCGTGGCGGAGCGCGTACATCGACCGTCCGTTCGTTAGGATGAAGCTGAGGCCGGTGTCGGTGCTGCCAACCTCGGCGGCCAGCCGCTCGACCAAGGTGATGGCCGCGCTGATCGCGGGGAGAGCCCGTGCCTCGTTGACGTCCGGGTTGTCGAGCTGCCCGGCATCGTGGAGCAAGGTGAGCACCGTGTGAAAGAGATACTCACTGTCGGTCTGGCCGCGGATGTTGCGACGAAGGAAATCTGGAATCATCTCGGCGAGGTTGTCGCGCATCGTGTCGAAGCGGCCGATGGTCCCTTGGTGCACGAAGAGCCAACTGCGCATGCGGAACGGGTGCGCGTTCTCCGCGCGGAAGTCTCCGACCGTCGGTTGGCGCATGTGCAATACCGCGCAATCGGAACGAACGTCGCCAGCGATGTTCTGCCAATCGACGAGCTCTCCGGCTCGGGTCGGGCGCTTCTTATGGAGCACTTCGTCGCCGTGATAGAAGCCGATGCCCCAACCACTCGCGTCGGTCGGCGCTGTCTCTTGGCGAAGCACCGCGCGCTCTTGGTAAAGCGCGTCGCGCATTCGGTCGGCACGATTCGCTACGTACCCGATGAGCCTACTCATTGTTCAAACATCCAAGTGAATGGTGAGTCGAGTAGTGCATCATCAATCCCCAATCGATAAATACCACGCGCCCAGATCCGCATCAACGAAGTGGCGAGCCCACAGGTCGGTTGCGAACGTACACAAAATGGGCTCACGGAACGGATTGTGGTAGCGAGTAGTATGTCCGCCGCATTCGACGGTGCGTTGGATGACTACATTCAGCACCTACGTGTAGAACGAGGCCTCTCGAAACACACGGTGGATGGGTACGCCCGTGATCTGGTACGCTTCGGCGCGCGGATCGCCGACGAACGCGCGTCGCTCGCGGAAGTCGATGAAGCGACCGTGGCGGGCTATCTCGTCACCCTGTCACAGCAAGGGCTGAGCGCGCGCACGCAGGCGAGAGCGCTCAGTGCCGTTCGCGGTTTCTTTCGTTTCCTCGTTCAGGAGCGGCGTCAGCAGCAAGATCCGACCGAGCTGCTGGAAGGTCCACGCTTGTTGCAGAAGCTCCCGGACATCTTGAACCACGATGAAGTCTTGCGGCTGCTCGGCGCGCCCGTTGGGTCCAAGCCGAACCGGATTCGCGATCGCGCGATGCTGCAGGTCATGTACGCCGCGGGCCTTCGAGTGACTGAGCTCATCGATCTAGACCTCTCTGACGTGAACCTGGAGGAGGGGTTCGTCTCGGCGCTCGGCAAAGGCAACAAGCGGCGCATCGTTCCGATTGGGGCGCACGCGCGGGCAGCCGTGGTCGAGTACCTCGCCGAGGTGAGGCCGAAGTGGGCGCGACCCGCCAGCCGTGCTTGCTTCGTCACCGCGCGCGGGAAGGCGATGACGCGTCAAAGCTTCTGGAGCTTGGTGAAGAAGTACGCGCGCGCCGCGGGCATCACGAAGCCAATCTCGCCGCACAAGCTCCGTCACTCGTTCGCGACGCACCTGCTTGCCGGAGGCGCGGATCTCCGATCCGTGCAGACGATGCTCGGACACGCCGACATCTCGACCACGCAGATCTACACCCATGTTAGCGGGGAGCACCTTCGAAAGATGCATGAGCGGTATCACCCTCGTGGGTAAATTGTGATCACAAGTTCAGCGTCCAGGGCCCCTTCGTTCAAGTAATCGCGCAGCGGCCACGGAGTCGGTATCCTCCAGTGGATGTCGACGTTCGACGTTTGGATCATCCGCTTCGAGCAGGGGGACTCCCCGCCTGCGGAACGGCTGCAAAGCGCATTCGGCATCGATGCGGCTAGCGCCCGCTCCCTCGAACAGAGCCTGCCGAAAGTCGTCAAGCACGGCGTTCCCGGCAAGGCAGCAGGGGAGATGCGGCAGGCCCTCGAATCGATCGGCGCGGTGGTTGAGTGTCGGCCCTCACGGGATGCGAAACCGGTTTCCAGCGAGGCTGGGGCCGCGAGCGCGGCAGTCTTTCATCCGCCCGGAGCGGACTTGTTTCCGGCCGGCCGCATCTCCGCCATCGACCCCTTCGCTCCGGCCACCGAAGCCGGTGTGCCCCGCATCTCCGTCGACAAGCAGATTCCGCCGATGCCCGTGACCCGCACCGTGGCACCACCAGAGGGAGAGCAGCCGCGGCGGATAGGGGCTTCGTTGCTGGCGACGTCACGTGACCAGCAGCGACAGAAGTACGCGCGCCAAGCCGTCGGCGCCATCGTATCCGGCGCAGCCATCCTCGCGATTGGTTGGTTCCTCGGCAACTCGGTCCTTCGCGGCGAAGCCGACTGGCTCGGCGTCGGCTTCGATGGTCTTGGCATCTATTTCCTCGGTGTCGGGGTGTTCGACCTCGTCACCACACTCAGGAGTTGACTCCGGTGAGGCTGACCCTTCCAAAAGTTCTCTGGCTCGTAGCGGCGATTGCCATCGCCTGGGGGTTGAACACCTGGCGTCAAGACGCGGCGCTCAGTGACTTGCGAGCTGCTCAAAAGGGGGACCGCGACGCAGCCGAACGTTCGGTGGAGCGGTCGTTGCGGGAGGGCCGCTGTGAGCTGCATGAGGCGCGCGAATACATCGGCTCGTCCGACACCCGGCAGTATGTGCGCCGCCCTGAGTACGTCGAAAGTTTCGTCGAAAAGCTCTACGACGGAGGGGCGCCCCAGATCGAGATTTGCGACTCCGACATGCTCGGCTTCCGCTTCGCCCATTACCTCGTGGTCACGCTGCCCGACGATCCGAGTAAGCACGAGCGCATCATCGCCGATGCTCAGAGCTTCGTGCGCCGCGATGCGGTGGTCTATCGAGGCGTCAGCTCGACCGAAGTCGAGGAGATCGTTCGCGCGTCGACCCTGGTTGGGAAGCGCCGCGTGCGGGTCGATTTACCTGCAGAAGCCGACTGAATCTGGATTCGGGCGCCTCCCTAGACTCGTGCTATAGCCCTGCCGCTCTGCACGCAATAGGCACGACATTGAGGAGGCAAGCGCCGTGAACATTCACGAGTATCAGGCAAAAGAACTCTACCGGAAGTACGGCATTCCCGTGCCGAAGGGCATCGCTTGCATGTCGGTCGAAGAAGCGACCGCCGCAGCCAAGAAGCTCATCGAAGAGACCGGCAATGAGGTCGTCGTCGTCAAGGCGCAGATTCATGCGGGCGGCCGAGGCAAGGCGGGCGGTGTGAAGGTCGTCAAGGGCGTGAACGCCGCGACCGAAGCCGCTACCGAGATCCTCGGTAAGACACTGGTGACACACCAAACCGGTCCAGAGGGCAAGGTCGTGCAGCGCCTGCTCGTCGAGCAAGGCCTCGCGATCAAGAGCGAGCTCTATCTTGCGCTCGTCGTCGATCGTGAGACCCGGCGAATCGCCATCATGGCTTCGACCGAAGGCGGCATGGACATCGAAGAGGTCGCAGCGAGCACCCCGGAGAAGATCCAGACCATCGCGATCGACCCGGCGGTCGGGTTGCAGGGCTACCAGGTCCGGCAGCTCGCGTTTGGGCTCGGCCTCTCCAAACAAGAGCAGAAGAACTTCGGCAAGCTCCTCGGGGGCCTCGCAAAGCTCTTCGAGCAGGAAGACTGCTCAATCGCCGAGATCAACCCGCTCATCCTCACCGAGGACGAGCAGGTGGTCGCGCTCGACGCCAAGGTGAACTTCGATTCCAACGCCGAGTTCCGCCACAATGACTTCTGGAGCTCCGTGCGCGACCTCTCCGAAGAGGCGCCGACCGAGACCGAGGCCCAGGAAGCGGGCCTTTCGTTCATCCAGCTCGACGGCAACATCGGCTGCCTAGTCAACGGCGCCGGTCTCGCGATGAGCACGATGGACACCATCAAGCACTACGGCGGCGAGCCTGCGAACTTCCTCGACGTCGGTGGCGGCGCGAACCAGGAGGCCGTGACCAAGGCGTTCCGGATCATCCTCCAGTCGGATGCGGTCCAGGGGATCTTCGTCAACATCTTCGGCGGTATCATGCGCTGCGACACCATCGCCAACGGTGTGGTTGCGGCCACCAAGGAACTCGGCCTCGAGGTTCCGCTCGTGGTCCGGCTCGAAGGCACCAAGGTCGACGAGGGCCGCAAGATCCTCGACGAGTCCGGGCTGGCCATCACGTCCGCGGCCACGATGGCCCAGGGCGCTCAGAAAATAGTCGAATTGGCAAAGGGATAAGGGCGATGTCGATTCTCGTAGATAAGAACACCAGGCTCGTCGTTCAGGGCATGACCGGCAGCGTCGGCAAGTTCCACACCGAGCAGATGCTGGCCTATGGCACCAAGGTCGTGGCGGGCTGCACCCCGGGCCGCGGCGGCCAGTCGCTGATGGATGTGCCGGTTTTCGACACCATGCGCGAGGTCGTGAAGCAGACCGGGGCCAATGCGTCCTGTGTCTTCGTGCCGCCTCCGTTTGCCGCCGATGCAATCCTCGAGTCGGTCGACGCGGAGGTCCCTCTGGTCGTCTGTATCACGGAGGGCATCCCCGTGATGGACATGATCAAAGTTCGACGAGTTCTAGATTCGCAGGATAAGACCCGTCTCATCGGGCCGAACTGCCCCGGGGTCATCACGCCCGACCAATGCAAAATCGGCATCATGCCGGGCCACGTCCACAAGCCGGGGCGCGTCGGCGTCGTGTCCAAGAGCGGCACGCTGACTTACGAAGCCGTCGGTCAGCTAACCGCGCTGGGCATCGGCCAGAGTACGGCGGTCGGCATTGGCGGCGACCCGATCAACGGGACCGACTTCATCGATGTCTTGAAGCTGTTCAACGACGACCCCGACACCGATGGGGTGATTCTGATTGGCGAAATCGGCGGCAACGCAGAGGAGCAGGCCGCGGCCTGGATCAAAGAGAACTTCAAGAAGCCCGTCGCCGGGTTCATCGCGGGCCGCACCGCGCCTCCGGGCAAGCGTATGGGCCATGCGGGCGCCATCATCAGCGGTGGCAAGGGCACGGCGGATGCCAAGATTGAGGCCCTCCAGGACGCCGGCGTGAAGGTCGCGCCGACGCCATCCGACATGGGCACCACACTGCAAAGCCTACTCTAGTGTGCGGATCTTTTTCCTCGTGGTCGGTTTACGTCCTCGTTGCTCCGCTGCGAGGCACATGAGTGCCTTTCACTACGCTCCTGCGGGCGCGCTCGACCACAAGAAAAAATCTCTCGCACACTAAGTATCTGGGTCACACACTAGTAACGAATTTTCTGGAAGGAGGAAACGATGTCGAAGAAACCGATGCGTGTCGTGGTCACGGGTGCCGCGGGTCAGATTGGCTACAGCCTTCTTTTCCGAATTGCTGC
>JAFDFW010000578.1 GCA_019309605.1 Deltaproteobacteria bacterium
ATGGAGGTCGATATCACCGAGCTAGAGCCGGTGGACGTGCGCCCCGTCGTGGCTAGCTACTACCCCCGTCTTGCGGGCCTGCTGCCACCGGCCGGGTTTTGGGATCGGGCGCAGACCGAATTGGCCCCGTTGATCGACGACGAGGAGCTCTGGATTTTCATCCAAGTCGGGGAGGAAGACCACGACGCGTTTGCCGAAGCGAGCAGCGATCTTCTCGTTCAGCTCAAAACGGTCGATCAGCTTCCGGTATGCATCCTTGCCCTGACCGACAACAGAGCCCATGCCGTCCGCCGGGCGTATCTCAATCCGGTGAGGTCCGTAGATGGCCGAATTTTGGAGCTCCTCCGGCGCGACTTCCACGCGACGGTCGTCGTCTACAGCGACCAACGCCAGCTTCTACGCTCCTTCCGCCTCGAAGCGCCGCGTGCCGCCAACGCCAAGATGATCATCGGGCGCGCCGAGCTCGCTCCGCAGTCTCTGCCCGCACGCTGGGAAGGGGCCGTCGACGCGTGCCGTGCTGCTCCAGCGCCGCTCGACCCAAGCGACCACCCGTTCGTGCTCGAGGATGACGCGTCCACTGCCGCTGAGGCCCTGGGCCGACTGAAACGCCTGGAGGCTTGGACCAGTCCGGAGCGGATCGAAGAGGCGCTCATGGTCGTGAGTGTCCCGAGGACGGTGTTCGAGCTTTCGAGGCGCCGGGTCGTCGCCGATGCCCTGCGGTTTGGCCTGGCAATGTCGAATCCGTTGGTGCTCCAAGCCGTGCGATTTGGTTTGGCCGCTGACACCAAGGAGCTGGTGACTGCGCTCACACGGAAGTTCGATGAAATCGTGCCCAGCGCGTCTGCACAAGGGCTCGACGATGAGCAGATTCAGGCGAACCGCGAGGCGCTCGAGCGGCTTTCCTTGCTACATGGGACTTCGACCGGGCGCGAGCAATCGTGTAACATGGAACATTCGGGGTAACTGGCGAACCAATCATGCGGCTCGGCATATTTAGCGACGTACATGCAAATCTGGAGGCGATGTCCTCCGTCATGGAAGCCTATGGCGGCGAGGATATCGATGCGTACTACTGTCTAGGCGACATCGTCGGGTACGGCGGGAGCCCGAACGAATGCGCCGACATCGTTCGGGACGTGGCCGAGGTGACGATCCTCGGAAACCATGATGCCGCGGTCGCAGGCCGGATGGACTATAGCTATTACTACGAAGCCGCGCGCGAAGCGCTCGACCTACATGCGAATGAGCTGGCGCCCGAGAACATGGCCTGGCTCAAGCAGCTTCCGTACAAGCACCGCCTCGAGGCGATCGGCGTCGACCTGTGCCACGGCTCGCCCGTTCGCCTCGAAGAGTTCGAGTACATCTTCGCGCCGGACCAGGCGGCCGAGTGCCTTCCGATCTGGCACGATCTCGGTCACATCACGTTCATCGGGCACTCTCATCTGTGCAAGGTGTTTGCCCTTCGGCCTGGCCAGGTCGAGGAGCTCCCGCCCGAGGACTTCGCGCTGCAGGATGGCACCAAGTACATCGTCAGCGTCGGCTCGGTCGGCCAGCCTCGCGATTATGATAACCGCGCAAGCTACACCGTGTACGACAGCGACTCGCGGTCGTTTCACTTCAAGCGCATCGAGTACGACATCGAAGGCGCGGCATCGAAGATCTTCGGCGCCAAGCTTGAACGCAATTTCGGCCAGCGCCTCTTCATCGGCGTCTAGGGTACGGAGATTTTGGCTCCCTCACTATTCTTTGAAGAGGCCGTGCCAGATGGGGTGGCCGTCTGCGGGGGCGTCGAGTGACGGGGTTTGCATCGTTCCGATCGTGCACGCGTATGCGCTGAGCGTGGGGCTGCTGGCGAGCCGCGCTTCGAGTTCCGGGATCGATGCCGAATCTGCGCCGACACACTTCAGGTTCGAGCCGATCGGTCGCATCGCTTGCAGGGCTTCGTCGAGCGCACGCACCGGCGCGACCGTTACGTTTCGAAAGCCAGGGCTCCACCGGATCGGCTGGGACTCGCGAACCGACACCGCGTAGGTATCGCCTCGGACCAGGGAACCTTCCACCTCGGCTACTCCTCTCCACTGTGCCTGCGCCGCGCCGACCGAGACCGGTAGAGGGCCGCGCGGGAGCGTGCGGCTCAGTGGTGTCAGGCCTTCTTTGGCAAGACGTTCGGCGAAGTCCATTACGGACAGCTCAGATGATTCTTCGACGTAGACCAGTTGAGGAGATAGGCAGCCGCGTTGATCGTACGCGCAGATGTCGAGCGAAAGGCTCGAGATGGTGTGGCCGATGTGAGCTTCTTCGATGGCATGGTTTCCGCAGTACGCAACGCTCACCCCATGCCCGTGCGCGATCAATGGAGTGTTCCCGAGACGCGCCGCCATCGCCTCGACAGTTGCGTCGCCGCCATAGACTGAAACCGCCTCGGCCGAGTCGATGAGTGCCGCCTCCCGCTCCACGTCCCCTCCCGGGAACACGACCACGCTCATCGCGGCGCCCAACCGCGAGTCGGCCGAGCGAAGCGCGTCGCAAAGCATCGCTGGGAACAGCGTCTCACTCGAAGATGCTTTGATGAGTACCGGGACGCCGAACAAGAGCGGGACGACGATGCCTCGTACTGAAGCGGTGAACACGTTTCCTGCAAGAACGACCGACAGCATTGCGATCGGATCCGGGGCTTGGTCGGTC
>JAFDFW010000579.1 GCA_019309605.1 Deltaproteobacteria bacterium
ACACCGACCTGGCGCGCCAAAAGCACGTGCTCTTTGGTCTGCGGCATCGGGCCGTCGACTCCGCTCACCACCAGAATCGCGCCGTCCATCTGCGCCGCGCCGGTGATCATGTTCTTGACGTAGTCGGCATGGCCCGGGCAATCGACGTGGGCGTAGTGACGGTTACCCGTCTGATACTCCACGTGGCTCGTCGCGATCGTCACCGTCTTGGTGTCGTCACGCTCCGTGCCGCCCTTGGCGATGTCCTTGTAGCTCTTGACTTCGCCGCCGTGCTTATCGGACATCACCTTCATGATCGCCGCTGTCAGCGTCGTCTTGCCGTGGTCGATGTGACCAATCGTGCCTACGTTCATGTGTGGTTTGTCTCGGACAAACTTTTCTTTAGCCATCGTTAGCTCCTCAGCCGCCCTTCGCCTTGGCGACGATTTCATCGGCAACGCCTTGCGGCACCGCCTGATACTCCTTGAACTGCATCGTGTACACCGCACGCCCCTGAGTCTTGGAACGTAGGTCGTTGACGTAGCCAAACATGTTTGCGAGCGGGACAAATGCACGAATCACTTGCACACCACTCACAGCATCCATTCCCGTGACGTTGCCTCGCCGCGAGTTGAGGTCGCCGATGACCTCCCCCATGTAGTCCTCGGGGACGCGGACTTCGACATCCATGGCGGGCTCGAGAAGCTGAATGCCAGCTCTTTTCGCGCCTTCCTGAAACGCCAGTGAGCCAGCCACTTCGAAGGCAGCCTGGCTGGAGTCGACGTCATGGTACGAGCCATCGTAGAGTGTCGCTTTGATATCGATAACGGGGTAGCCGGCCATGACGCCGCGGGTCATGGCATCTTTAATGCCCTTTTGCACGGCGGGAATGAATTCTTTCGGCACCACGCCGCCGACGATCTTGTTCTCGAACTCGTATCCGCTGCCAGACTCGAGGGGCTCGAGCTTCACCCAAACGTGGCCAAACATGCCGCGGCCGCCACTTTGCTTGACGTAACGGCCCTCGGACTCGACTTCCTTGGTGATCGTCTCGCGGTATGCCACCTGCGGCGCGCCCACGTTGGAATCGACCTGGAATTCGCGCTTTAGCCTGTCGACGATGATCTCCAGATGAAGCTCGCCCATGCCGCTGATAATGGTCTGGCCCGACTCCTCGTCGGTGTGCGCCCGGAAGCTCGGATCTTCGGCAGCGAGCTTCATCAGCCCTACACCCAACTTGTCCTGGTCCGCTTTGGTCCTCGGCTCGATAGCCACGGAAATGACGGGTTCCGGAAAGTCCATCCGCTCGAGAATGACGGGCGCCTTGTCGTCGCACAGCGTATCACCGGTGGTAGCCGTCTTGAGACCCACCGCGGCAGCGATGTTGCCGGTGCGGATCTCCTTGAGCTCCTCGCGATTGTTCGCGTGCATCTGAAGGATACGGCCTACGCGTTCCTTCTTGCCCTTGGTCGAGTTGAGGACCCCGCTGCCCGCTTCGAGCACGCCGGAGTAGACTCGGAAGAAGGTCAGCTGGCCAACGAACGGGTCGTTGATGATCTTGAATGCGAGGGCGCTGAACGGCTCGTCGTCCGAAGCCTTGCGCTCGATCTTCTTTTCGAGGTGGTCGGGGTCCACACCCTGAATGGCAGGAACCTCGAGCGGCGAGGGAAGGAAGTTCACGACAGCGTCCAGCAACTGCTGTACGCCCTTGTTTTTGAAGGCAGAACCGGTGAGCACCGGGACGATGCTCTGCTCGAGGCAACCTTTGCGAATCGCTCTGAGGAGCTCCTCGTCGGAGAAATCGGTGTCACCCTCTAGGTAGCGCTCCATCAACGCATCATCGACCTCGGAAGCCGCTTCGACGAGCACGGCGCGCGCCTCATCTGCCTGCGCCTTGAGATCCGCGGGGATTTCCTCGACGACCCACTCCGCTCCGAGGTTGTCGTCCTTGAAGCGGTTTGCTTTCATCGCGATCAGATCGATGATGCCCTCGAGCTCGGCCTCCTGGCCAAGCGGAAGCTGCACCGCGACTGCTGGCGCGCCGAGTCGGTCCTTGATCGACTGGAACGCAGTCGGGAAGTCGGCGCCCGCCTTGTCCATCTTGTTGATGAAGCAGATGCGCGGGACTCCGTAGCGGTCGGCCTGGCGCCACACCGTCTCGGACTGGGGCTCTACGCCCTCTTTGCCATCGAACACCGCGACGGCGCCATCGAGCACCCGAAGCGAACGCTCCACCTCGATGGTGAAGTCCACGTGTCCGGGCGTGTCGATGATGTTGATGCGGAACTGCTCGCCGTCGAACTGGGTGATGCCGGGGCGCCAGAAGCACGTGGTTGCAGCGGAGGTGATCGTGATGCCTCGCTCCTGCTCCTGCTCCATGTAGTCCATGGTCGCAGCGCCATCGTGCACTTCGCCGATCTTGTAGTTGACACCCGTGTAGTAGAGGATGCGCTCCGTCGTCGTCGTCTTGCCCGCATCGATATGGGCCATGATGCCGATGTTGCGGGTCTTCTCGAGTGGGTCCTGCCTGGCCATTGGATTCTATGAGCGTGACTCGTCTGACTATTGCGTTTCACATACAAAACCCCCTCCGACCCAGAAGCCACCCTCGGGCTTCTTCAACTCAGAGAGGGTTTCGAGAGGCACATCGGTTGCGACGGTTTGTCGCGGTCTTCCCGGTGACTCTCTCTATGTAAAAAGTTCCTACCAGCGGTAATGGGCAAACGCCTTGTTCGCGTCGGCCATCTTGTGCGTGTCTTCCCGTTTCTTCACGGCATTACCGCGGCCCTGCGAGGCTTCGACGAGCTCCCCTGCGAGGCGCTCCTGCATGGACTTTTCGCCACGCGCCCTCGAGTACTGAACCAGCCAACGCATCGCGAGCGCGTTGCGGCGCTCCGAGCGAACCTCGACGGGAACCTGGTACGTTGCGCCACCGACACGGCGGCTCTTGACCTCGACGCGAGGCTTGACGGCATCCAGTGCCTTCTTGAAAACGTCGAGGGGCTCTTCCTTGAACCGCTCTTCGATGATGCTGAAGGCGCCGTAGAGGCACTTTTCAGCGGTGGACCGCTTGCCTCCAAGCATCAGTGAGTTGACGAACTTCGCCACGAGCTGGTCGCCGTACTTGGCGTCCGGAATGATTTGCCTCTTGGGTGCGCTGAATCGACGACTCATGACTTGGTCTTCTTAGCTTCTGTTAGTTCTTGGGGCGCTTGACGCCGTACTTGGAACGCTTGTTGACGCGGTTTGCCTTGTTGGTGTTGGACGGGCCGGCTGCGCCAGTGGCGTCGAGCGTGCCGCGAACGACGTGATAACGGACGCCGGGAAGATCCTTCACACGGCCGCCGCGAATGAGCACGACAGAGTGCTCCTGCAGATTGTGTCCCTCGCCAGGAATGTAAGTGGTCGCTTCGATGCCATTGGAGAGGCGAACACGAGCGACCTTACGAAGCGCGGAGTTCGGCTTCTTCGGCGTAGTGGTATAAACGCGGACGCACACACCACGCTTCTGCGGGCAGCGCTGGAGCGCAGGCGAGTCCGTTTTGGATTTGATCTGTTTCCGTCCCTTGCGGACGAGCTGGTTGATCGTTGGCATAACTATCCGAAAAAACGTGCAATTCCTCGACTGGGTTTTTCAGTTTATGTCCAGGCGCAGCTTGCCGAAGGGGTTACCATAGATGATCCACCCTCCCTGATCGAGGTGAACGCCCGAAAACAGGCTGTTGTAGCGCGAGCCGCCGACCACGTAATGGAAGTTGGACCGGCCGCCGCAGAAGTCGACGCCCTCGAGGGTCCAGAGCCCGTCACGGGCTCCGACCGTGTAGACCATCTCTGAATCGCGACTGATGTAGGGAACGCTATTCGGTGAGCTGATAGTCGTATTGGCCCAGACCTCTTTGAGCTTCTGCGCCTCGGGATCCCACTCGAACTTCTGCATGCCGAAGGGCTGGAACAGCGGATCGTTGCCGAGGAAGCTCGAAAACAAGAGAACCGTCTGACCGGTGAAGTTCTCGGGAATGTTGCGTGCCTGGTTGTTCACCACGACCGCGCCGTACCCTGCCACGACGACGGACTGCTCGCTCTGGGCCTCGGTTGCGTTGGGATCGCCGAAGTTCGCGGGGAGCTGACCTGCGATGCGCCGCGAGGGCATGCCGGCGAGTTGCTCCCAGCCCTCGGGAATCGCGTCACGCCAGAAGTAGGTCATGTTCATCACCTCGTCGCCATCGGTGATCACGACGAACTGGTCTTCGTCACCGAAGCCGACCAGGCTCGGCGTAGCGCCCGTGCCGAGGCCGCGCGAGTTCGAGTACGGCTCGGTCCATGCTCCGTCCTCCTCGCGTAAAGAGAACGCATCGCCCATCCACATTACGCGATGCATGTGGTCGTTGCTGGCAACGAAAATGCCGCCCTCCTGATCGATCGCCATGGGGTTGCGGACCCAATTGAAGCCACGAAGGGGTGGAACTTGCGAAGCGACCCGGTCGTTGTGCGCTTGTGCGTCGCGTTCGGCGAAATTGAGCTGGACGGTGTGAACGTGCTGGAAATCACGGCTCAAAGCCACCATCCAGCCCAGGTCCGTGACGATGACGATCCAACCGTCGAAGGTCATATTGAAGCCAACGAGACCGCCAGGAACGATGTCGCTTAGGTTGGTGTCCCCGGCCGGCCAGACGCGTTTGACCTCGATGGCCGACGTGGGATCGGCAGGGTCGACCTCGCCATAGGCCGTTACCCGATCGCTGCCGCCTACATAGAGCGTGTGGTCGCTGTCGAGCTGCGCATAGACGCCGGAAAGGCCGGTCAAGTATCGCGACGCCAAAGCCGATGCCTGGGCAATGAGGTCCATGCAGCTCTGCGACTCGATTCCTTCATTGCAGTTGTTGGAGTCGAGCGCGTCGATCGCAGCGTCGATCTGCTCGTCGGTCGCGGCCGGGAAGTTGTCCGGATCGAGCGGGTACTCGGCCAGCACCTCGAAGGTGTCGTGACTTAGCTTGGCGATGCGATCGGCACCGTTGGTCCAAACCACGCGGCTCCCATCCGCATACCGGCTCGAGATGTAGATCCCGAAGTGCCCCGGACCGATTTGCTGATAGTTGCGCTCTTCGTCGCCGAGGGTCTTGGTGGGACCCATCGGACCGGCGAGCAGGGTCGAGTCTTGCTGTGCAGAGTTCCCGTGTGGGATCGCATAGATCGAATCGGCCAGGAATGGGTTCTTGGGTGGGCTGCCACCACCCTCGCCGCACTGAGGCGCTCCTTCGGAGCTCGAACAGGCCACGGCAAAGATCAACAAGCAAAGCATCGGTCGCATCGATCGCTCCTG
>JAFDFW010000580.1 GCA_019309605.1 Deltaproteobacteria bacterium
AAGCGACCCGAGGCGCGTTCGACGCGCTCGTCTTGCCCGGTGGCCACGATAAATGCGTGAAGCCCTATCTCGAATCAGAGGTGCTTCAACGGATTGCTGCCGACTTCATGAGCGCCGACAAGCCTGTTGCTGCGATTTGTCATGGAGTATTGATTCTAGCGCGTGCCAAAGGTGTGGAAGGCCATTCCGTGATTCACGGCCGCAAGGTGACGTCTCTCATCAATCGGTTGGAAATGACCGCCTACAATCTCACTCGGTTATGGATGGGCGATTACTACCGCACTTACCCTGGGATCACGACCGAGGACGAAGTGCGCGCTGCCCTTGCCGCGGACGAGGATTTCGATCCCGGCCCCGGCGGCACGAAGCGCGACAGCATGGATGCCCTGCAGCACGGCTTCGTCGTGCGCGACAGAAATCTCGTCACCGCGCGCTGGCCCGGCGACGTCCATCGCTGGTCGGTTCAGATCGATGAACTACTGAGGGAACGGTGAGCCGAGCAAGGAACCCACCGACGTTGGCGGCTCGCATGCTCACCCGACCTACGTTCTTCTCGATCATCTTGAAGCCCTGAAACACCAGCGATCTCGGTTGGATCTTCGGCGTGCGCCTTTCTGTTGACTACCCGCCGTTGACATCGCGAGTAATCGGGGTCGATAGTCGCCATTCACCTCAATTGCAGTCACCCCCTGCATAAGGAGAAAACCATGCGATTCAGACTTTTTGTCCATTTCATTGCGGTCGGAGTGCTGTGTACGCCGATGCTCGCCTCGACATCATTTGCGGACCAGACCGACCCGGTGACCGTTGCCTCTCCCCCCACCGGTCAAGGTCCAGCTTTCGTGCCGGGTGTGCGCCTCGTCGATGATCTCCCCGCCGATTACATTGAAGAGGAGTTTTTCATCTCCGGTGAGGCCGACTTGTACAACTATGCCCACAATCCCCCGGAGGGACCGACCGACATCGCGACGATTCAGGAAGACGTTCCGTACAAGACCCGGATCATCGTGCGGAGGCCCGCCAAGGCGAACAAATTCAACGGCACGGTCGTGATCGAGTGGTGGAACTCGACGGCCGGCTTCGACACTGCCCCGGCGTGGGATCCTTCAGCCGAATACTTTGCCAACTCCGGGATCGTGTACGTCGGCGTCACCAACAGCACTACGTCTTTGGGTTTCCTCGTCGGCGGGTGCAGGCTGCTCGGTTTCCTGCCCCCATCCTGCGGAACCCGTTACTCGACGCTCTCGTTGCCCAACAACGGCCTCGCCTGGGACGTCATGAGCCAGATCGCCAACCTGCTCAAGAGCGATGATGTCTCCAATCCGCTTCCTGTTGACTACGTCGTCGAGCGCGTCCTTCATGTGGGCGAGTCGCAACAGGCGGGATCGGTCATCACCTACGCGAGTGGATTTCATCTGGACGGGCTGAATGATGGCTATTTCATTCAGTCGGGCATCAACTCGCGGCCGATCAACTTTGGCCCGGCCTGCGGAGCGGATGGCTCTCCGGCCTTCCCCGACTGCACGCCGCGACTTTCCTTCCCGACGAGCCGAGTAAGCACGGACCTTCCGGTTCCGGTCTACCAGACCGTGACCCAGACGGATTTCGAGGGCCTTGGTTTCAGTGTCTTCGGACGTCAGGCCGACACTTCGACCTTCCGCTACTATGAGATCGCAGGAGCAGCGCACAGTACGGTGCACGAAGGGATCGAGATCATTCCGGCTGGTGTCTTCGGCCCCAATCCGATCCTGCTCACGGACCTGTGTCTGGAGCAGCTGAACACGGTTGCGGACGGTCCGGTCTTCGGCTCCTATGTGCTGAACGCGCTCTGGGAGCGGATGCAGGAGCAGCTCATCGATGGCGACGAGCCGCCCGCCGGAGTTTTGATGGATGAAGATGAATTCGTACTCAACCGCGACTCTAATGATAATGTGGAAGGGGGAGTGCGCCTGCCCTCGATGGAAGCGCCGACGGCAACCTACGTATCGTCCGCGACGGCGAATCCATTCCTGCCCCCGCAATTGGCCGGTATCGCGAATCTCGCATGCCGCCTGAGTGGGGCTGTGTTTCCGTTCGACGACGCCACCCTGGGCGCCTTGTACCCGGATCACAGTACCTACGTGAGCCAGGTGGTCGAGAGTGCCAACGCGCTGAAGTCGCAGGGACTGATGCTCCAGCAGGACGTGGTGGCGGTGAAAACGGCAGCGGCCGCCTCCGACATCGGTCAGTAGGCTCGCGGGGCCGGGAGCGGAGAGCTTCCGGCCCCATTCATGTCTACCCAGCAATGTGCGGAGACCATGCCGACGATTTTCGGAAGTTCGGAGTCAATGCTACACGCATGACGACCGCGGTCGTATCAAGACCTGGACCGAAAGCGTGCAGCGCGGACCCGCCGTAACGACATGACTGAGACAGCCCGCGTCGGTGCAGATGGCGTTCCGAGCGAGGCACAGCTTCTCACCGTGCTCGTTCGCGAGTTCGAACCGGCATTCGCGGAACCCGGCTATGTTCGCCAAAAACCGAGACAAGTAGGCCACTTGCTACCCATTGACCCCAGTGCGCCGCGCCCGGCGCCCATCCCGACGTCGATCGACGTGCTCTATCGTGATGACGCCGTCGTTGTCGTCGACAAGCCCTCTGGTCTGTCGGTTCATCGCGGTGACGATCAGGGC
>JAFDFW010000581.1 GCA_019309605.1 Deltaproteobacteria bacterium
ATGATGACAAGCGACCAGGTGCGGGACTTCTTCACGCAGAACGCGTCGCTCTATCACCGCCTCTACATCGACGTTCTGCGTTACGGGCGCGCCGTGAACGCGTTTCTGAGGCAGTCGGGAACGCTCGAGCCAAACCTCCGGATCCTCGATGCTGGTTGTGGCACCGGAAACGTGACCCGGGAGGTGCTCGACCTCGCTCGACGCCAGGACATCACCGGGCTGTCGATAGACGGCTTCGATCTCACTCCGGCCATGCTGAACCGGTTCCGGCAATGGCTGAGCCGGGAGGGGGTTGAAGCCATCGATCTTCGTGAGGCGAACGTGCTCGAGCTCCACCGCCTTCCCGAGAGCTGGAGCGGCTACGACCGGATCCTCTCTTCGGCCATGCTCGAGTACCTGCCCAAGGATCGGCTCGCCGAGGCCCTTGCCGCGCTCCGGCGGCGCCTTGCCAGCGACGGAACGCTCACGATCTTCATCACCAGGCGCAACCTCTTGATGAAGGGCCTCATCGAGTGGTGGTGGAAGGCCAACATCTACACCCGAGACGAGCTCCGCGAGATCTACCGCGAGGCCGGCTTCGACTCGATCACCTTCCGCCGCTTCCCCTGGCCCTTCTGGTATGTGAACCTCTGGGGCCTGATCGTCGAAGCGCGACCCCGACGCTGAAGCCGCTACCCTTCGTCGAGGTACTCTTTCGAGTACTTCACGATTTCCTTGGTGGGCTTCCACCACTTCTTCACGTCGAGATCCTCCGCGACGGTGTTCGCCGCAAGGTAGCCGCCAGCGCCGAGCACGCAGCCGCCCGGATAGTTGGACGCGCCCGCCGTGTAGAGCCCTTCGATCGGGGTCCTCGTGGTCGAGCACTCCTGGTTCGGGCGGAAGCACCCCAGCTGCAACGGCTCGTAGTCGCCGTGCTTGATGGCGCCGAAGCGCATGTTTGGGAGACGGATCTCGATGTCCTCGGGAGTTTCGAGACTCGTCTTGACGATGTTCTCTCGCTTCATGTTCGGGGCGTACTTCGCCCATCTCTCGAGCATGGCCTCTTCCACTTCGGGGCGGCGCGCATCCCAGCCGCCCTCGAGGCCGTAGGGGGCGTGCATTTGGAGAAAGGAAACCTGCCGGTGGGCCTGGTGGGGCGGAACGCGGACGAGGTGACTATCCCACGCGCTTTCGCAAGTCGAGTGGCCCCCAAAGGCGTCCCAGTCGACTGTTCCCGCGCGCACGTTGTCCCAGTGCTGGAGCAGTTGGTCCGTCCCCTCAAAACCGAGGATCGTCATGAACGTCTGGCTCGCCTGGGGATCCTTCGGTAGGTACCGCGGTGCTTCCTCCGAGACCGTGTGCAGTGTGTTGAAGCTCCACTTGTCGTACTTCCATCCCTGTGCCGAGGTCTTCAGGCTGTCGGGTACTTGGTCGCCATCGATGAGATCGAGGAAGGTCGTCTGCGGGTCCAGCGTAGAGATCACGGTGTCGCTGTAGAGGTTCCGCCCCTCCCACAGCTCGACGCCGGCGACCGCGCCATCCTTCATCATGATCTTGTTGACCTGAGAGGAGTCCAGGATCACCCCGCCAGCTCGGACGATCTCCCGCGCCAGGGACCCAGCGAGCTTGTGGGAACCGCCCTGGCAGTAGGCTTTGTTCATCATTCGATCGAGATAGAGCGGCACGAAGAGCCCCAGCCCCGTCTCGTGCGGATCCAGACCCCACATGCAGACGTGATAGAGGAGGATGGCCCGCACCCGGTCGTTCTCGAACAAGTTCGTGATGATGTCGTGCGGGCTCTGGTCGTTGAGTTCGAGGAGCTCCTTGCCCAGATCGGTCTTCTGAAGCGTCATGGTGATGTCGATCGGAGCCATCGGCGGCATGTACGTCGCTGGCGCGAGGATCTCGTTCACGATCTTCCGCCAGCGCCCCATGGTCCGGCTAAACGTCTCCGAGTCCTTGAGCGAGAACTTGTGAAAGGAGTCCGCCGTGTCTTCGATCATCCGCGTCATGAGAACGGAATCGCCGTTCTCGAACACCATGGAGCTCTGCAGGTTCGGCTTGATCCAGACCAGGCCGTGCTGCTTCAAGTTGAAGTCCCTGAGGACCGGCATGAAGTCCACCATCATGTGGTAGATGGCGTGGATGTTCGAGTAGTAGCCCGGGAACATGATCTCCTCGGTGGCGAGTCCGCCGCCGACTTCGTAGCGCCGCTCGACGAGGGCCACCCGCATGCCAGCGCGTGCCAAATAGGCGGCGGCGATCAAGCCGTTCGGGCCAGCCCCGATGACCACAGCGTCCCAATCGCTGTCCGGAGGAAACTCCTCGAAGAAACTCTGTGGATGCTGATAACCTTTGAATTCCCTTGTCATCGTATTGCTCTCTCTTCTTTGGCTGGCTTTCTTCCCACTTCCTAGACTCGCCCCTCACCCGGGACTGCCGAGATCTTTCCCGCCTCCGGCACGTACCAAGGCGACGCGTACCACCAGTCGCCAGGCTCGACGACGCCATCCTCGATGAGGATGTGCATGAGGTTGTAGCCGACGGCCATCAGGCACAGCCCGCCCGGGTGTGCGGCGGATTGGTGCGCGAGGTACAGGCCGTCGATGTCGGGAACCCGGTAGCGGGAGAGCTCCGGTAGCGGGCGTTCGTTCCACCACTCATCCCGGTCGCAGCGAGTGCCGTACCA
>JAFDFW010000582.1 GCA_019309605.1 Deltaproteobacteria bacterium
GTGCTTGGCCTGGGCGTTGACGATGTCCCACTGGGTCGAGGCCGGCAAGGGAATACCCAGAGCCCCTTGCAGGCCCTGCATTCGATTGAACGGCAGCCCGCTTCCGTACTTCAAAAGCGCGATCATGCTCCCGGCGGCCGCGTCGTACTTCTGGCTGCCCACGCCCTCGGGCGGCTCGGCCGTGAAGACCTTGCCGCAGAGATTGCAACGCAGCTTCTGGAGCCGGTAAACCTTCGCCTGCACGGGCGCCTGGCCGGTGATCCGCACTAGCACCCCCGGGCGGGACACCTCGTAGACCGTCCCCTGCGTGCAGTCCGGGCAGGCGTCGCCCGGCTGCAGCGACTCGTGCGGCACCTCGATCTTCTCGGCGCCGTGATAAGCATCAGCACCGTTGCGGCCGTGGCCCTTGCCCCGCGCTGGCGAATCGTTCTCCGGGGCCGTTTCCGAGTCGGTTTCCCCGGGTGAGTCCGTCGCGGCGTCTTCGTCATCCAACGGCCCAGCCTCCGAGTCCGTCCCGTCGCCGCTCACCGCCGCCGTCTTCTCGGTGCTGGAGCCGAAGAGCATCTTCTGCAGCCGACGGATCGAGACGTTCTTGCTCTTCAGTAGATCGAGCAACTGAACGTACGATTGGAACACCGTCCTGGTGGTCTCGTAGTCTTCGTCGGTGAACTGCTTCGCTTCAGCACGCCGCAGAATGTCTTCCAGTTCGTTCATCTTAATCTCGATGATCGTCGGTTCCTGCAACATCATCATACCTGCGACATCAACGGGCGAAAACCTCGTTGCCATGGACCACGGGCAGTTTCCGGATCGCGCGGTGGAGCCAATGGCTCACAGCCGGAAGAGCATAGCAAGAATGCACCGAATGCGCAAGATCGATTCGCTGCGACGGCCCATGCGTCAATCGGCCGGACCGACCGCACGCCAGGTCGGTGCGGCCTGAGCCGCTTCGGGATTGCCTGCCGAAAGAAGGACCTGTAACTGGTGAGCCGCCCGTAGACCAGGATCTTCACGGCCGTGGCACGCCGGTTGCGGAACACGAAGACCCAACCACGGAACGGATCGTGGTGGAGCACCTCTTTGCAGAGCCGGGCCAGGCCGTCGATCCCCTTACGGAAATCGGCCGGCTCGACGGCCACCACCACGCGCATCTGCGGCGTGATCTGAATCATGACTCGCTCTGCCAGAAGCTCCGGCTCAGTGCCGCCAGATCGGGCGCCTCGAAGCCCTTTAGATAGACCCGCAGCTTGGCCCCGCCGGCGTCCTCCAAGTCCAGCGTGCATTCACCCGAGCCGGCCCACGCGGCAGCGGGCAATTCGAGAAACGTCGCCTCGGCAGCCGCCGCAGCCGCCTTGCTAGCAGTGGCAGCAGGTTTCTGTTGGGTGCCAGCAATGGCAGCTTTCTGTTCGACCCGCTTCTTCAGCGCGTAGTAATCGACCCGCAACGCCTTGGCCGTCCGGTGAATCCCGTACTTGGCGGCCGACTTCACGGCCGCAGCCCACAGCGGCTCCGGAATGCGGGACCGCACCTTCCGCGTCCGCCGCCACCGCTCGAATCGCTGCCGAAGGTTCTCCAGCCGGGTAGGAAGGTCGCACGTTCTCTTGGTACTCATCAGCCGTCCTCCACAGGGTTCTGCTTTGACAGCCAACGATACCACACGCCTCAGAGAGATTCATACACGCTTGCCGGAAGGACACCATCGGCAGTCAGCAATCAGCTATCAGGGGTCGTGAAACAATTACGCAACGAGCCCGAAGGGCTCAAATATGATAGCCCAGGGCGCAGCCCTGGGTGCGGGGTAACGAAGAAACGGGTCAGCCCTGAAAGGCAACGCTGTGAAGCATTTTTCCTCGATAAAAAGTGGGGTTGTCGCGTTCAGGCAAATGTGAAAAAAGGCCAGATTCCTCATGCACACTAACTGAAGCACTTCAGTCAGAAAGGAATCTGGCCATGTCTCGCAGGAAGCAATCCAATCGAGTCCACAAGCAGAGGCGACGTGAAATTCAGCGTCGCAAGAACAAGACGATCTTCAAGTCGCTAGTTGATTGGTTGATCCCAGAAGATGTATTATTTACGAAAGACCGGTTCCATGGCAATATCAAATGGACGCCGGAGCAACTCGCGCAGCAGGCGATAATCTGGGCTTGGCAGGACACCAGGAACATTACCGACGCATTCGCGATGACGTTGGAGGCCTGCGAGGATCTGAAAATCGAGAACGCCGCGAAGACATATACGGCCTTTATCAATGCGCTGGATCGCTATCGAGAGACCTTTGGCCTTCGGTTAGGGCGGCAATTCCAAGCCTTGGCGGAGGAAGTGGCGGGTCGGTTCTGGCGAGACAGGGACTGGGTGTTGATGGGCTTTGACGGGTCTCGAGTGACAATCCCCCGAACCGTCTCCAACGAAAAGGAGTTTTGCGCGCCAAACTACGGCAAGGGAAAGACGGCAAAGTATCGAAAGAAGAAAACCAAAGGGATGCGTCGCCGCAAGAACAAGAAAAACAAACCGCAACCACAAGCGCCTCAGACCTGGATCACGATGATGTGGCACATGAGTCTGCGACTTCCTTGGAGTTGGCGATTGGGCCCGTCCAACTCGAGCGAACGCGGCCATGTGATGGAAATACTGGAGCAGGAGAGATTCCCAGAAGACACTCTTTTTTGCGGTGACGCGGGCTTTGTCGGCTATGAGTTTTGGAAGGCGATCTTGGCGGCTGGGGGAAACTTCCTCGTCCGCGTTGGAGGCAATGTGAATCTGCTGAGTGAGACAGCGGATATCAAACGGCTTGGCGGTGGGATCGTGCTGTGCTGGCCCAAGGGCAAGATGGATTCAGGAGCTGAGCCATTGCGTCTACGATTGGTCAAAGTCAAGATCGGCAAGACAACGATGTGGATGTTGACCAGCGTCCTGGACCGCAAGAAGCTGCCAAACAAGAAGATCATCAAGTACTACAAAATGCGATGGGGTGTGGAAGTCGAATTTCGAGGACTGAAACAAACCATCGACAAACGAAATCTACGCTGCCGCAATAGCAATCGTGTATATGTCGAACTGGACTGGTCGATTCGTGCGATGGCGTTTGCCGAGTTGATCGCGTTACGCGAACAGATTCCCAATGACAATGCAAGCCAATCGCAGTCCGAGAAACACTACGATACCAAGGATCGGAGCTTGGCCAATACAGTGCGTGCTTTGCGGAAGTGCATGCGTAATTTGAACGAGTACGCTGATCCAAGCGGAAACTTGCTCTGTCAGTTATCAGGGGCGTTAGTGCAAAAGTACAACAACTACACTGACAAGAAAGCGAGATATCGCCCAAAGAACCCCGACAAGAAGCCGCTAGGTGAACCGAAAGTCCGGAAACTAAACCGCGATGAGCGAGAGAAACTGAGGAAACTCGATGCACGGATCGCCGCCTAAAAATACTTCACAGCGTTGCCTTTCAGGGCTTCCCGAAGACAATCGCCTTCCCACCCAGGGCGTTGCCCTGGGCTGTCATATTTGAACCCTTCGGGCTCGCCGATCAACGCTTTTGTTTCGGTACCGCTTATTGGCAACACTTTT
>JAFDFW010000583.1 GCA_019309605.1 Deltaproteobacteria bacterium
GGTGTTGCCCATCAGCCGCCGCTGGCCGGCCTCGAGGAACTCCTTGCTCCAGTTGTAATAAAGATTGGGACTGATCCCCTCGCGGCGGCACAGTCCGGCGACGCTATCCTCGCCTCGCAAACCATCCAGCACAATGCGAATCTTCTCCTCAGCGGAAAACTTGCGACGGGTCTTGCGCTTGATCTCACGGACCACTCGTTCTGGATCTCTCTTCTCACTCATCGGACACTCCTTCGTTGGGTGGAGTCTCAGGCCCCCTGACCTATCGCAGTCATTTTTCCGACGGTGGAGCTTCGAAGACGAGCCGTAGGTTTGTGCCGGGGTAGGATGTGTTGTAGGAGTTTAGGATGGTGCAGAGGCCGCGTAGAGCGCGGTTCGAACGCCAGTTGGCCATGCTGTGCAGTCGTACCAGTAGGGTACCGGCGGCGGTGTCCGGGACGATGTCGGCCGGGAGCTGGAACACCTGGCGCAGGAACGAGCGGGCTTCATCGCCGTGATGGTCGCCGATGATGGGACTTACGAAGTTTGCTAGTTCGGTCTCGGCGCGATAGGCGACCATCTTGATCTGGTCCACCAGCGCCTTACGCTCCTGCTCGAGTTCGACGATGGTGTGGGGATCGCGAACTTGATCGACGGGAACGTGATTGGGCAGTTCCTTGTGCTCAACTCGCCGCTGCTCGATGCTGCACTTCAGGTCCTCGATACTGACTCGGAGTTTCTTGCGCTCGGCGATGCTGTCGGCGGTGGAGTCCTCAAGCGCCGACTCTCCATAGTCTTGCTTCAGCTGGCCGAGTTCGCTGCGAAGGGCAGCCAGTTCTTGTTTCTTCTCCTTCTTCACCGGGTTTGGAACCAATCGTTTCGGATCCGCCGGCTCCACCGCATAGGTCGGCAGTTGATCGAGTGCGAACTCGTGACGCATGTAACGGAAGTAGTTCTCCTGCCTCCAGCGCGAGAACATGCGCTCGGCCACCTCGAGCATGGACATGTCGCTGCGGGTCGTGACGATCGAGGTCTGGTGCCCGTTGTCAGTGAGACAGCGTACCTCGCGGACCTCGAAACTGTTCGAGAGGCTGAGCTGCCGCTCAGCCAACTTGTAGATGACACTCTTCCCACAAGCTTTGCCACCCTCTTGCTCCGTAAACTCCTCCTCCGGCCAGGCTTCATAGCGACCCTTGCGATAGGTTATCACGTCGAAATGCCGTAGGCTCCACGCCTTAAAGCTCTTTGGACTCCAGCACTCCCTGTCCATGATCAGCGTCACACGGCGCTCGGGCCCCACGAGCTTGCGCACATGCGGCAGAACCGCCTTCTCCAACATCGCCAGCAGATGGTCGTTGGCCGGAGCCGTTACGAAGAAGAGTGGATCGGATACGGCATCGTTCACCCAGTAGTCGGTCGTGGCAGGCATGCACAGCCGCCGCCTGGGCACATGGGTCTTCGGTAAGCTGTGCTTACGCCCGTTGTAGGGACGCACATGCCCGTCCACGTACAGGAATCCCAGCAGCTCAGGCTGTTCGACTGCCCAACGATGCGCGAACGCCGCCTTGAGCGTCAGTGCTTGCTCTCGCCTCGCCATCTCGGCCAGCTTGCGGCGCAGTGTCTTCATCTCCGGCGAACGGTCCAGACCGAGCACCAAGCCGAACTCCCCCGGTGCGTGTGAGGGAAGTTGCTCGCTACTCTTGACGCGAAGCAGTGCCATGAAGACCAGCGTGGAAAGCACGGCGTCAAGGCCGAAGTAGCCGTTTTTGAGCGCGCCGTAGACCTGCTTCCCCACCTGATAGAGTCCCTGCGCCACCACTGCGGGAAGCGCCAACAAGACGCCCGCCTTCGCCACACTCTCGACGACCTCAAACGACGGCTTCCCTTCGCTGAGATATCCCAACGCTGTCAGTGCCCGCTCGTCGTGACGCTTCACCGCCACGCCGCCCCGGCTCGTACGATCTTCCTCGTTGCGCTCCCTGGGGCCCTTCAAACATCCGGCCCTCTGCTGCGACGACCGCTCTTCTCGCTTCAGGCGCCCTTGTTTCAATGCCTGGCGAATCGTCCCTTCACTTACCTCGACCGCGCGCGCCGCCGCCCGATTCGAAGCGCCTTTATCCAATTGCGCCTGCACCTTCTTCAGCTTGGCACCGTGGAGCTTGTGCGGACCCTTTGGTCCTGTCTTACGGGTCCTGAGTGCGGCCGCACCTTCCTCTTCATAGCGCCTGCGATAGTCGAAGACCATGCTGCGGTCGATTCCCAGCGCTTCGGCCAACGCCTTGGGCGTCGCCAAATTCACGCTCGGCTGCGTGACGACCGCCACTGCGAGCCGCCTCGCTTCGACGTCGTTCTCACGAAAGCTGTATATGGGGCCCCCGGCATTGCACAGCACAACACATCCATCCTCGCGAGTTAGGGCGAGTTCTGGGCTGATCGCTTGCAGTTCGGGCGGCAGAATGGAGAGTTGCATTTGCAGGGCAGTGGGTACTCCGTCGTGGTCAAAGCGTCGGTTTAAATAATACGCATAATACCCCATAAAGTCAACACCTGCGTCACTTTCAATCCCTTATGTCCGGGGCTCTGAGATTACCGCCAGATACAACCACCCCGCTCGAGTCCAGATGTACGTGATGTCTGCTGTCCAGACACGATCTGACTCATCAACGTCGAATTGCCGATTCAAC
>JAFDFW010000584.1 GCA_019309605.1 Deltaproteobacteria bacterium
CCGCGAATGAGAACGTGCATTTCTCGTCGGTGCTGGTGCTGCATCGCGCCTCGAACACCATCCACGTGGACGACACGCTCATGTACGTCCGGCTGCCACGGTTGATGCGCGTGGTGGGGCGGCCCGATGCGATGAGCTTCCATCCCACACTCGCCAAGGCGCTGGAGAAGAGGGCGGGCGCCGCGAGCGATTTCCGGGGCTGGGCCGAGGAGCTGGCCGAACGCTGGCGTGACGCCCAGAACCTGTGCGCGGCACACACAGCTACGCTAACCGCGCGCAAGAACCAAGGACCGCCAATTCAAGCGCGCCTCCTCAAGGCGCTCGCCAAAGTAGAACGCACCCTGGCGACGCCGGCTAGCGGACGCGTCTACAGCATTCTTCCCAATGGAAGATCGAGGGGCGAGACGAGGCCGGGCTTCGCCTCGCAAACGAATGGAATCGCGTTGATTGCCTTGGTGCCGGTCGACCACGTGCCGATCACGTCTTGGTCGGCGTAGATTTCATGGGTGAGCCGGCTACCGGGGGTGCCTTTGATGTCGATTTCGAGCCAGCCGTGTCTGGGTCCATCGGCCAACCAGGATTCCCGGACGTACTCACTACCCAAGAGGAAGCGAAGCTCGATGGTCGCCACCGGTTTATCGCGTTGGGTCGTCGATGCCTTGAGGAGCAGCCCGGCCATCGTTCCCTTCTTGACGACGATCTTGTCTTCGTAGTCCTGGGTGGCAGGTTCGAACTCGTACGTGAAAGCCGTCCCGTCGTGGGGGAGCCCAAGCTCCTCGCAGAGCAGGTCGGTGACCTCGTGAAGGCTTCTTGCGAAGATCCCGTAGGCGCCGCGCGTCCCGCCCGAGAGGTCGTCCTCGGACTTCCCGAAGCCGAACATCTGCAGGAAGACCTCGCTCAGAGAGGCCTGAGGCTCGCAGGTCTTGATGTAGATCGAGTCGATATCGGTGCAGATCGACGAGGCGAGTAGCGCGAGCTCGTAACTCAGGCCCGGGTTGAGGCCAGTGCCGTAGAGCGAGGACTGACCGGTTGCGCACGCATCGAGGATGGCGCTGTAGCAAGAGCGCTTCTTGGGGTTCCAGCCCGCGATGATGCTGACGACGTTCTTGCCGCTTGCAAGGATCGGAATGATCTCGTCGTACCGCTCGGTCGGTGGGTTGTAGAGCACGCAGTCGGCGTCGACCGCGAGGATCTCGTCCATGTCGTTGGTCGCAAGCACTCCGAGCGGCTCGATGCCTGCGATCTCTCCGACGTCGACGCCGCTCTTGGCTTCATGGTGAACGTACGCGCCCACCATCTGCATCAATGGATGCTCTGCAATCACGCGAACCTGGTGTCTCGCGATCTCGCCCGTGTACCACTGAATGATCTTGAGCTTCTTCATCGACGCACTTGCCTCCCGCGTCACTTTCGGATGATACGCGCTAGAACCTTGTCGGCACGCTCCCCATACGGAGGGACCATGCCAGAGAGCCGTTGAAGGTTGAGTTTGCTCTGCTTGTAGACCGCCCGCGCATGGCTGAAGGTCTTGAAGCCGTTGAATCCACGGTAGTGGCCGATGCCCGATGAACCGACGCCGCCGAAGGGCAGGTCCTCGATGCTAGCGTGGACCATCACATCGTTGATGCAGGCTCCTCCCGACACGGTGCGATCGAGTAGATGGCGCTGGGTCGCTTCATCGCGACTGAAGATGTAGAGCCCGAGCGGGCGAGGATGTGAATTGATGTAGGCGGTGCACTCTTCGAGGTGCTCATACGTTTTGATCACGAGGAGTGGTCCGAAGATCTCTTCCTGCATGATCTTCAGATCTTCGCCGGCGTTGACGACAAAGGTGAAGGGCATCTTGTACGCCCCCTCTTGCGGGCCGAAGTCTTCGCCGGCAGGGTTGATCTCTCGGACGTCAGCGCCAGCGGACACTGCTTCTTCCACATAAGAACGCAGTCGCCGGAGGTGGCGCTCGTTGATCACGGAGCAGCAATCCACGTTATCGAGGAGGGTGGGGAACATCTCGCCCGTCCACTTCGTGGCGTGCGCAATGAAGTCCTCGAGCTGATCTTCGGCGACCATGATGTAGTCCGGACCGAGACAGGCTTGCCCGGAGTTGAGTGCTTTGCCCGTCATGATTCGAACCGCCGCGTCTTCGAGATCCGAGTCGCGTGCGATGATGACGGGAGACTTTCCGCCGAGCTCGAGCGTAACTGGCGTCAGGTTCTCCGCAGCGGCCCGCATCACGTGTTTGCCGACCGTGGCAGATCCGGTGAAGCACAAGTGATCGAATGGCAGCGACGAGAAGGCCGCGCCCACCTCTGGTCCACCGCTGACACACGCGACCTCCGTCTCATCGAACGTGCTCGCGACCAGGCCTGCCATCAGAGTGGCGGTGGCGGGCGACACTTCCGAGAACTTGATCATTACCCGGTTGCCTGCAGCAAGGACGCCAGCCAACGGTGAAAAGGTGGTGTTGATGGGGAAGTTCCAAGTGCCGAGGATGCCGACGACACCCTTGGGCTGATATTCTACCCTCGCTTTGGCGCCCACGAGCGCGAGGGGCAGGGGAACTTTGCGCTTGTCCTGCTTCATCCAGCGCCGAACACGCTTCTTGGCGTGCTTCAAGCTCTCCAAGGTGGCGTATAGCTCCATGAGCGTCTGATGACGCGAGCGATTGCCAAAGTCCTGATCGAGCGCGTCGGCGATCGTATCTCGGTTGTCGTGGAGGAGCGAGATGGCGCGATCCAGGCGATCGACACGTGTCTCGGCGCTGACGAAGCCCTCCGCGACGAACGCGTCTCTCTGCTTTTGCAGCAGGGCCTTCATCACTGAGTCGGCTCGGTCTCTGCTTTTGCAGCAGGGCCTTCATCACTGAGTCGGCTCGGGGTTCTCGCGCGCCAAGATGCTCTGGGTTCGCGTCCGCAAGCGCTCGTCGCTCTTGCCAAGCTTGGAGAGGATCCAGAAGCGGCCGTCGCGAACACCTTCGATGGCCATGTCGGCGACCTCCTCGGGCTCCGTGAGCTTGAACTCCACGCCTGCGCTCTCGGCGAGTGCCCTCATGTCTACGTAGGTCGCCGGCGCCTGGCCCTCGATGCGGAACGCGTCAGGGCGAACACGGTCGGAGTTCAGGATGTTCGTATTGACGAGATGCGGCCCCGGGAAGAGCACGTGAGCTTGTAGCTTTGCGCCGTCCATCAGGAACTGAAAGTGCAACACCTCGGTGAGGCTGGTGACGGCGGCCTTGGACGAGGCGTAGACCGGAGTCGTGGGCAGCGAGGCAATCCCTCCGTTCCCGGAGGAGGTGTTGATGACGTGCCCTTCCTCTCCCCGTTCGAGCATGGTGGGCACGAAGGCCCGAATCCCGTTGGTGACACCAATGACGTTGACCGAGTACGTCCACTGCCAATCCTTTTCAGGAATGGTCCAGATGCGCCGCTTGGCTTCCTTGATGCCGACGCCCGCATTGTTGAACAGCAGGTGCACGTTGCCGTAGGCGGCGAACACTCGTTCCGCGAGAGCATCCACCGACTCTGCACGGGTAACGTCGACCTCCATGCCGTCCACCGTGAGCCCTTGACTCGCAAGCTCGTCCCGGGTCTTCGCAATCGACGCCGCGTCGACATCGGCGATGACGACCTTTGCCCCGTCGCCCGCCAATTTGGCTGCAATTGCGCGCCCCACGCCGCTCGCGCCTCCGGTGACGACCGCCACCTTCTCCGAGAAGTCATGCATTTACGGCTGCCCTTCGGACGCAAGGGGAATCTCGATGCCCTCTTGCGGATCGTCGTATCGCTGAACGAGGAAGGGTTGCAGCCACTCGCCGGGCACCGAGCGCAAGACTTCGCCGCTCGTCCTCGACGCGCCTTCGGCAAGCTCCATGCGGATGAGTCGCTTGACCGGCACGTCGATGAGCGGATCGCGCGGGGACTCCCGGAGGATGATCTGCCCGTCCTCGATCCGCCTCACCGAGTTGTAGTCACGCTCCCAGGTGAGCATCGTCAACAACACGTCGCCGTCGAATCCACCGTTGTCGTTTGCGTCGGGAACGGCCGCGGGGAGGGCCTTGTAACAGTAGAAGTGCTCCGTGAACTGCTTTGGGCTATCGGCGGCCTCGCCAATCGTTCCATCGAGCTCGAGGAAGGTCACCCCGTGTCGCGTGACCTTTGCATTCACATGGTCGCCGTCGATGGAGAATGCCATCTCGGCGAGCTTCTTGGGCTCCCCATACTTCTCACGGCCTCCGATGACGACGAACTCGCCTTCCATCGGCATGGCGAGGACGTAGTAGCCGGGCTGGCCCTCATAGGAGCAGCCCACACCCACGGTCGCAGCGCCGATCTCCATGGTTCGATCCTCGGAAAAGTGCATCGCCACGTTCGCGAACTGCACGAAAATTTCAGGAGAAGCTGCAGGTTCGAGCGGCCGGGGCAGCAGCGCTTTCGCGATCTCCGGCTCGGTTTCATAGAGTGCGCGAATCGATTGGACCGAGTGACGAATCTTCGACCCGCCGTCCTTCGTGGACCCGTTGGCCGAGCTGTCTTTCACGTATCGTAGGCGCGCCATCTTTCGTTACTCCTAACTCGCCTGGGCGACGAAGAGGCTCTTCTCGGGACCGATTTGGTCGGCGACCTTGCTCAGCGCCGCCTCGTCCAGGTCGTAACACGCGATAGCGTTGGTTCCGAGCATCTTGGTTAGCTCGCTCTCGGGAATGCCCGTCATGTACTGCAGCATCTTCTCACGGGTATGCGGCCAGCATCCCTCTGGATGCGGAAAGTCCGTGCCCCACATGATGTTGTCCATCCCGATTTCGTGACGGACCGCAGTGCTCCCCTCATCAAACAAGGCAGACGCGCTGAGCCAGCAGTTGCGATCGAAGTACTCGCTGGGTTTCATCGTGAGATTCGAGCGGAAGTCCCCGAGCTTGCCGCTCGTGTGTTTCACCGACGCACGGACGTCCATCATCTCGAGCATCGAAGGCACCCAGAACTCGCTTACCTCGGTGAGGCAGTACTTGAGCCTTGGAAACTTCTCGAAGACGCCGCCAAAGATCATGTGCCAGAGCGGACGCGCGGCCCACCACGCAAACTCGACTAAGAAGACACCCATCGCGCCCGGCAGCTCGAAGTTGTAGTCAGGTGACGGCCCCGAGTGATTGTGCACGACCATGCTGCGCTCCTCGCAAGCCTGCCAGACCGGGTGGTACTTCGGATGATTGTACGGGTCGTGGTCGCCCATCAGCGCGGGGATCAAGATGCCTTGGAGCCCATTGTCGTGCGCCCACTCGACTTCCTTCACGGCCAGCTCGGGGTCGTAGAGCATCGGGACGATGGCGAGGCCGATTCGGCGTAGCGGCGCCATCTGACAGAACTCCGCGATCCAGCGGTTGTGGGCGCGCGCACCTGCCCACTGCAGCTCGGGTTCCACGCCCCAGGG
>JAFDFW010000585.1 GCA_019309605.1 Deltaproteobacteria bacterium
AGGTCGCTCGGCGCCGTGACGCGAATCGTGCCGCGGGGCTCTGTCGTGCTCTCCTCGATGGTGGCGACTGCCGTGTCCAACACGTCAATGGCGTCGACCACGGAGTCGTAGAACCGGCTGCCCTCGGGCGTCGGTGTTACTCGGCGGGCGTCGCGGTGCACGAGCTTCGCGTCGAGCTGCTCCTCGAGCCGGGCCAGGCGGCGGCTCACCGTAGACTTCGGCACCTCGAGATGCCGGGCCGCAGCGGCGAGGCTGTTGCGACGAATCACCTCCACAAATGTTGCAATATTGTCCTTATCCGCCTGTTTCACGGTCACATCGTTGCGTTTTCGCAACCATATGTCAATCCGATGCGGTCTGCCGGACGGTCCTCTTCGTTAATAGAGTCTGCTCATGGACAAAGGGACGCAGACGCCACGAGCGCTTCAGGGCGTATTCCCGCCTGGACCCGATCACTGGGTTGGTGATGGCTTCTATGTGAAGACGGTCTTCTGGCCTCAACTCGATGCGCAGATGTTGAGCCCGTTCCTCTTGCTCGACCACGGAGCGCGCAAACACTTCGATCCGTCGGCGGTGCGGCGGGGCGTGGGCGAGCATCCGCACCGCGGCTTCGAGACGGTGACGTTCGCCTACGAGGGTGAGGTCGAGCACCGCGACTCCGCGGGAGGCGGCGGCCGAATCGGACCCGGTGATGTGCAGTGGATGACCGCCGCGTCTGGCGTCGTGCACGAAGAGAAGCATTCACAAGCGTTTTCCGAACGGGGCGGCGACTTCGAGATGGTGCAGCTCTGGGTGAACCTGCCGGCCGACAAGAAGATGAGCGAGCCGCGGTACCAACCGCTCCTCGATCGCGAGTTTCCGCGTTTGCAGCTCGGTGCGGCGGAGGCGCGACTAATCGCGGGCAACCTCGACGGCGAGACGGGGCCTGCGCGGACACACACCCCGGTCACGACCTTGGATCTTCGGTTCCACGAGGACGGCACGTCGGAGCTCGAGCTCCCCGCCGGCTGGACGACCCTCGTGTTCCCCCTCGAAGGGAATGTCACCGCGGGACCGAATCGAGCTCCCATCGCAGCGCGGCACTTCGGCGTCTTCGACCGCGATGACGATGGCGCGGTACAGCTCCATGCAAGTAAGGGCGCGCGTGTCTTAGTGCTCGCCGGTGAGCCTCTCAACGAACCGGTGGTGGCCTACGGGCCCTTCGTCATGAACACTCGAGAAGAGATCAGCCAGGCCTTCCGCGACTATCAGAGCGGCAAGATGGGTCGCTTGCTTTGAATCACAAAAAGGGACGACATGGGAAAACTAGTCGAAGGCGTTTGGCGCGACATTTGGTACGACACGAAGAGCACGGGCGGGAAGTTCGTCCGGACCAACGCTAAGTTTAGAAACTGGATCACGCCGGACGGTGAAAACGCGCCAAGCGGCAAGGCGTTCAAAGCCGAAGCCGGGCGTTATCACCTCTACGTGTCCTATGCGTGCCCCTGGGCACATCGCACGCTGATCTTCCGAAAGCTCAAAGGGCTCGAAGACATGATCGGCGTGTCGGTGGTGAATCATTTCATGGACGATCAGGGGTGGACGTTCCACGAAGGCGACGGAGTCATTCCCGATCCGGTCCTGAACGCGGAGTTCTTGCACCAGCTTTACACCGCGGCGGAGCCCAACTTCAGCGGGCGCGTCACGGTGCCGATGCTTTGGGACAAGAAGACCGGGACCATCGTCAGCAACGAGTCCTCGGAGATCATCCGCATGTTCAATAGCGCCTTCGACCACCTCGGCGCGAACGAGCTCGACTTCTACCCGGAAGCGCTTCGAGGCGACATCGACGAAGTGAACGACCGCGTCTACCACACGCTCAACAACGGCGTGTACAAGTGCGGATTCGCTACGACTCAGCAAGCATACGAAGAAGCGTTCTTCGCATTGTTCGGCACCCTCGACTGGCTCGAGGAACGCTTGACGACGCAACGATATCTAGCCGGCGATCAGATCACCGAAGCCGACTGGCGCCTTTTCACCACCCTCGTGCGCTTCGACGCGGTCTACGTAGGCCACTTCAAAACCAACCTGCGCCGCATCGCCGATTACCCCAACCTCTGGGCCTACACGCGCGAACTCTACCAAGTCCCCGGCGTCAGGAGCACCGTGAACATGCACCACATCAAGCACCACTACTACGGCAGCCACGAAAGCATCAACCCAACGCACATTGTCCCGATGGGTCCGGCGATCAACTTCACGGAGCCCCACAACCGAGACGCAGCCCTCTCCGACGCCGCCGAATAGGAAGGGGATGGAGGCTCGAGACTCAAGCCTCAAGCCTCAGGGCCCAGAGGGTTAGGAGGAGGGTGGTTAGTTCGTACGTTATGGCGGCTGCGTTGTATGGGTCGATTTGGGCGGTGATTGCGACGGCGGCTATTCGGGAGGTGGCGTAGCCAGTTAGGGCTGTGGCCATGACGATTAGGCCGGTGCGGATTTTGATTTTCTGGAGGGCGGCGGCGAAGAAGAAGAGGCCGAAGGCCATCGGGAGGCCGCCGTATTCGGCGCGGACTTCGGTGATCGAGCTGGGGGTGGGCATGGCGAGGCCGCTCTCGATGCCGATCGTAGCGGGGTGGATGAAGCACACCAGGCCGTGAACGAAGAAGACCAGGCCGATCGTAGCGGGGTGGATGAAGCACACCAGGCCGTGAACGAAGAAGACCAGGCCGGTGATGGTGAGGATGATACGCGCGAACAGCATGGGAACGCTCGGCAGTGTATTGTGCGCCTCGTTGCAATGGAAGCCCTGGCACACTATGTCCGCCTCACCGATGAAAACCGTATCTATCAGGCTGGTCCTGGCCGCTGCCCTGCTCTGCGCGGCAGCGACCACTGGATGCAATCGCAGCGTCACCCTTCCCCCGCTGGCTGACAATCCGGATGGGCCGCAGATTCCCGGCAAGTTCGTCTGGCACAACCTGGTGACCGGCG
>JAFDFW010000586.1 GCA_019309605.1 Deltaproteobacteria bacterium
GTCGCCGACGGCATGGAGGTCGACGTCACCCGCGCAGAGTCGGTGGATGCCCTCGCAGAACGCGTGTTCGCCACCTACGGCAACGTGCACCTGCTGTTCAACAATGCGGGCGTCGGCATCAAGGAAGCCAAGCGCCGCATCTGGACGATTCCTGAGAAGGATTGGCAGTGGACCTACTCGGTGAACGTGCTCGGCGTCACGAACGGCATTCGAGCCTTCGTGCCTACCATGCTCGAGCGGGGAGAAGAGGGGCACGTCATCAACACCTCTTCAGGGAACGGGGGCATCGCCTCCTTGCCGACGACCCCGGTCTACGCGTCTTCGAAGGCCGCGGTCACCAGCCTCACCGAGGTGTTGCACTTTCAGTTCCTCATGGATGACGCCAAGCTCCATGCCCACGTCCTTTTCCCGGGGCCGCACCTGGTCAACACCAACATCCTGAACTCGGACCGCGTTCGCCCGGATGCATTCCGCATTGAAGGTCAGGCGCCCGCAACGTATGTGAACATGAAGGCGCTCGCCGAAAGCGCGGGCGTGGAGTTCAAGCTCACCGAGCCTGAGGAGGTCGCAGATATGGCTATTGAAGGCATTCGCGATGGTCGCTTCTGGATTCTCTCCACGATTGGAAAGACAGACGAACGTTTGCGAACGCGCACCCAGAGTATCCTGGAGCGCCAGAACCCGGAGCCGACGCAATGATGCAATCGCTATTGGAAAAACAGAGAGCGGCCTTCCTCGCGGAAGGCTTCGTGAGCGCTGAGACGCGCCTCGATCGCTTGGAGCGCGCGCTTTGCATCCTCCACGATCATCAGGGTGAGATCGCCGACGCGATCGATCAGGACTTCGGCAATCGCTCCCGACATCAGTCACTGATGTCTGATGTGTACGCGAGCATGGAGAGCCTGAAGTACGCCAAGAAGCACGTCCGGCATTGGATGAAGCGGGAGAAGCGGAAAGTGGGCATGCCCCACTTGCTTTTCGGCGCCAAGGCGGCGGTGGAGTATCGGCCCAAGGGCGTCGTTGGCATCGTCGGGACTTGGAACTTCCCCCTCAACACGATCTTTTCGCCGTTGGCTGGCGTGCTGGCTGCCGGGAACCGGGTGATGCTCAAGTTCTCGGAAGGGGCCCCCGCGACCGCAGCGCTGATGGTGCGCCTGATCGCCAACAGTTTCGAAGAGACCGAGATCGCCTGTGTGTCAGGTGGGCCGGAGGTCGGCGCAGCCTTCTGTTCGCTGCCGTTCGACCACCTCTGTTTCACGGGGTCGCCCAACGTTGGCAAACTCGTCTTAGCGGCCGCCGCCGAGAATCTGACGCCGGTGACGCTCGAGCTTGGCGGGAAGTCTCCGACGATCATCGCGCGCGACGCGAAGCTCGAAGACGCGGCGGTTCGCATCATGACTGCCAAGGCGCTCAACTCCGGGCAGGCGTGCCTCGGCCCCGATTACATCATGGTGGCCGAGGATCAGCTCGAGGAATTCATTCGGCACGCGACGGAGTGGACGAGCCAGATGTTTCCCACGGTGCGCGACAACCCGGATTGCTGTGCCGTGATCAACGAGCGCCATTATCGTCGCCTGCGTGCATACGTGGACGAAGCCAAGTCCGCTGGCGTCGACGTGCGAGAGATCAACCCCGCCGGGGAAGACTTCAGCGGGCAGGAAGGTGCCTACAAGATCCCCTTCACCTTCATGGTCAACCCCGGTGACGAGCTGAAGATCATGCAGGAGGAGATCTTCGGCCCGCTGATGCCCATCAAGACATACGAAAGCCTCGAAGAGTGCACCGCCTACATCAACGCGCATCCTCGCCCGCTCGGTCTCTACATATTCAGCCAGGATCAGGCGACCCAGCGCCGGTTGCTGGACAGCACGATTTCGGGAGGCGCCTGCATCAACGATGCGATGGTCCATGCGAGCATCGAGGACCTGCCTTTCGGGGGTGTCGGCATGTCCGGCATCGGCGCGTACCGCGGATTCCACGGCTTCAAGACCTTCAGCCACCCGCGTGCGGTCTACAAGCAGGGCTGGCTCAACCTTCAGCGGCTCTCCGGGATGGTCCCTCCCTACGGGGAGCGCGCCGACAAGGTGCTGGAGAGCATGACTCGAAAGTGAGCTGCGCGACCGGGGAGGCAATCTAGATGAATTGTCCCCCAACGGTGACGACGATCCGCCGGTTCTTTGGCTGAGAATCGTTGTCTTGATAGTTTTGGGCCATGTTCAACTGGCTTGTGGGTGTGGCGGTCCTCGGGGTCTTGGCCCACTTCAAGCTCTGGCCGGTGTTTGGATTTGGGGTCTGTTACATGCTCGCCGTCTCGTTGACGACGGAGAGCTGAGGCCGGCCGAAGGTCTTCTATCCCATTCTCGCCTTCGGCGGTGACACCTACGGTGGACCAGCCGCCGCGAGTTAGGGGGCGTTAGCCGGTCGGCTCGCCGTCGCATTGGATCCCGAGCTTTTGCAGCGCGTCTGGCGTGTCCACGTCGGTGTTCACGCTCGCACTCTCAACGTTGACGTAGCAGATCGCGGTCGCGTGCCGGTCGAAGAGCGCCTTGCCGCCCACGTCACCGGAGAGAGCGAGCAGCTCCGGGAAGTGCCGTGCCCCCCACAGGACGGGATTGCCCCGCTTGCCGCCGAACATCGGGATGAAAATGCTG
>JAFDFW010000587.1 GCA_019309605.1 Deltaproteobacteria bacterium
CTCCGGGTGAATCTTGTTCACCGCAACATGGATGTGCTCGTGCTCCTGTTCACTGTGGCGGACCGCAATGTATTGGTGATCCCCGAGCCCCGCCGCCCGCACGGCCCGGCGAACGACGTCTTCGAGCTCCCCAGGGCTCAGGCGCCGGTCCTCCGGGTGAAACGAAATGACGAGATGGTACGTCCGGTCTCCCTTGGCCCTCACGTTGCCCTCTTGGAGTAACTCCATGACGTCAACCGCCAACGCGGCGTCCTCGCGGCGATGGAGGCCCTCCAGGTTCCCGGTCATGTACCAGGTGCATCTCTCTTCGCCTTTTCCTCGAAGCATGTAGGGGACAAGGTTAGACAGACTCGAGACCGCGTTCTTGTCCCTCGGCTCTTTGGGCGTGATGATCATCGGGAGTGAACAATGTGCGCGATGACGCGCCGGAGTTCGACCGCGTTGCGAGTCTGGAAGTGAGGATCCCGAGTTAGCGCCGGTGAGGACCGTGGCTCGTTGACCTGACGTTGACCTGACGTTGACGTGGCGATGTGAAATCGAGTGATGTGAAGTGACGAACTAAGAACACGGCGATGCGGTGAAGTCCCGTCATGTTTGGGTTTCTGGTGAGTTGTGTGGGTTTGCGTTAGAGTGCGTGCGGTCGGCTTCTTTGCTTTGGGAGCATGGGGTCGCTGGTTCGAATCCCGCCCCCGGCACTCTTGCACCGGCTCCGTAACAGACTGGGCCGATCCGACCTGAAGCGGGTTGCCGGATTCGAACCCGCTGCGGGTGTGCTCGGCCCCGCTTCGCGGGTCCTGCGTACTGGACCTGGACCGCTGCGGCTCCACGGACGGTTGTCCGCTCCGCCAAGCAGCGCTCCAGCCCCAAGCAACTGAGGGGCTCGCCAGATTCTACGTCGTGTGCCGTAGCCTCACGGGCTGGGGGTGGCGGTCCAGGAACCGAGGCAGGTCCCATCGGGGATCGCGCCGACTTCTGCCTCACCCGACGCGGTGTTGCCATCAATGGTGCCGCTGATGTCCCAGTACCCCGCGAGCCCACCTTGCTCGTTGAGCAGATGAAAGACCCCATCGACGACGGGGATCTCCTCGTTGGTCGAGAGACCGCCCTCACAGGTGTCGAACTCGACCCAGAGCGAGTTGCCTCGGCATTCCTGGTTCGTATCCAAGGGTCGCACCAGCGCGTTCCCGTCCTCGCGCACGTTGAAGCAGATGGTGAAAGAACCGTCGGCGCCCCCTTGGCCGCCACCTGTCCACAGGCCCGGGGGAGCCGGCTCGCTGCCGCCAGCACCTGCGGTTCCGCCACTGCCCGCCGTGCCGCCAGCGCCCGCGTCGCCGCCCGACCCGCCAGTCCCTTCATTCGTTGAGCCACTGCATCCTGCGAAGGGCAGGCTCAGCAACGCAAACATAGTCAGCCAACTAAAGACGACATACCTCATGACCACCTCCCGGATTCAAGAACCCCTCGGAAGGGAGGCACAATGGCCGTGCCAAGCATTTCGGCAGTGGTTTCGGTAGCCACTCCCGTCGCGGGGCGCACGTTCTGCGCCTGGCCGAACGACCACGCCAAAAAAGCGCAGGGCGATTGCCGCTCAGCAGCGTCTCATGTCGTCACATCCGAGCGAACTGCGCGGCCGGCGTCCGCTCCGCCAAGCAGCGCTCCAGCCCCAAGCAACTCCCGCCCCGTCAACGGGTCTTCAGTCATGACTGACTAACCGACCCTCTCAGGTGGCAACGAGGGGACAGGAATGGGGCGGGACGGACTGAAGACTTAGAAACTTCAGCCCGTCCCTCATCAATCCTACTTTGCCGGTGCTCGCATCACTGGACGAGCTGTGCACGCACGGAAGGCGGCAGGAGTCTTCGCAACGCGCGTGATAGAACGTTGGCGAGCATGCGACCATCGACGCTGAAGATGATCGGTAAGGTGCAACCGTCTCGCCAGCCGGAGTTCAGGCGCTCGTACTCGGCCGCTAGCATGCGCCCCTCCTCTGACTGAGGGAGTCCCGCCGTATCCACGACATTCTGATCACAGATCAGCCTTGCCTCTTCGTTGAAATCATTGGCGTAGAACGTGCGTGCAAAATAGGTCAGGGCCGCGATCTCCCAATCCAAAAGGACGTCGGTCTTGAGGGACCGTACATTGCCAGCAGTTCGCGACAACGAGACGAAGCTTTGTGGATATGCGGACGTTACGAAGTGGAGGCTGCGCAAACCGTAGCGGCGGAGCGAGAGCGGTACCAGGATCAAGGGCGCGAGGATCGTCTTGTAGTGTCCTCGAAACCCCTTGCGGAAGTAGAAATACTTGGAGAAGAGGAGCAGACGCTTGTGCCCACCGTGCTCCACGGGAATGTACGAGATCGTGAAGAACCCCTGAGCAGCCCCGTGGATGTCGTAGAAGGCCAGCACCGCCGTATCGTCGCGCCGAACGAACGAGCTGAAGTAGCGCCAATCTTCCTCTGGGCTGCGATTGAGGTCGAGCATCTCCACCCGAACGGTCCATATCTCTCGGAGAAGGTCTTCAGAGACCGAGGCCCCGTCGTGATACCGAAATCTCAGGCTTCGAGCGCCCATGCTTCGTCCTCCTGTTCGCGCATCCCGATTGGAATCATCGTTCATGACTACGTACCTGCGGAGTCATTGGTT
>JAFDFW010000079.1 GCA_019309605.1 Deltaproteobacteria bacterium
CTACCCGTTCTTCAAAGATCCGATCGAGAACGGCAAGGACGCGATCTTTGGTTTGGACATTCCACTGATGCGCTTGGTGCACGTACTTCATGCGGCTGCACAAGGGTACGGCCCGGAAAAACGAATCATCTTGCTCCACGGGCCGGTCGGCTCGTCGAAAAGCACGATCGCTCGACTGCTGAAGAAGGGGGTCGAGCGTTACTCCCGTACCGCCGAAGGCGCGCTGTACACTTACGAATGGACCAATCTACAAGCAACCGGACTCGCCGGAGGCGACGACGTGTTCCCGTGCCCGATGCACGACGAACCACTTCGTTTGATTCCGGCGGAGTGGCGCGAGCAGTCGGTGCAGGAGCTGCGGCTGGGCGATGACCGGAGGCGCATAAACGTGCGTGGCGAACTCAACCCCGCATGCCGGTTCATCTTCCGGAGCCTGCTCGAACGTTACGATGGCGACTGGTCCAAGGTGATGGGCAACCACATCAAGATCAGGCGCTTGGTGTTGAGCGAGCAGGATCGCGTGGGCATCGGCACCTTCCAGCCCAAGGACGAGAAGAACCAGGACTCGACCGAGCTCACCGGCGACATCAACTACCGAAAAATCGCCGAATACGGCTCCGATTCGGATCCCCGGGCCTTCAATTTCGACGGTGAATTCAACATTGCGAACCGCGGAGTGGTCGAATTCGTCGAGGTCCTGAAGCTCGATGTCGCCTTCCTCTACGACCTGCTGGGCGCGACCCAGGAGCACAAGATCAAGCCCAAGAAATTCGCCCAGACCGACATCGACGAAGTGATCATCGGTCACACGAACGAGGCCGAATACAAGAAGCTCATCAACAACGAGTTCATGGAGGCCCTTCGCGACCGCACGATCAAGATCGACATCCCGTACATCACCAAAATGAGCGAAGAGATCAAGATCTACGAGAAGGACTTCAGCGCCACCCGCCTGCGCGGCAAGCACGTTGCACCGCATACGCTCGAGGTTGCGGCGATGTGGGCCGTCTTGAGTCGCCTCGAGGAGCCCAAGAAGCATCAGCTCGCCTTGCTTCAAAAGCTGAAGCTCTACGACGGCAAGATCCTCCCCGGCTACACGCAGGACAACGTGAAGGAGCTTCGCAAAGAATCGAACCGCGAAGGCCTCGAGGGGATGTCGCCTCGGTACGTGCAAGACAAGATCAGCAACTCGCTCGTGCGCGAAGGTACCGAGGGGTACATCAACCCGTTCATGGTGCTCAACGAGCTCGAGAAGGGGCTCAGTGCATCGCTGACCGTCGGTGACGAACAACGCAAGCGTTATGGCGAGTTAATCGGCGTCGTGAAGGCCGAGTACGACGAGATGGTCAAGAACGAGGTGCAGCGCGCGATCAGCGCCGACGAAGACGCGATCGGGCGCTTGTCTGCGAACTATGTCGACAACATCCGCGCTTACTTGATGAAGCAGAAGGTGAAGAACAAGTACACGGGCAAGGATGAAGAGCCGGACGAGCGCCTGATGCGGTCGATCGAAGAGAAGATCGACATCAGCGACCCTCGCAAGGACGACTTTCGCCGTGAGATCATGAATTTCATCGGGCACCTGGCCCTCGAAGGGAAGAAGTTCACCTACGAGACCAACGACCGCCTGCGTCGGGCGCTCGAGATGAAGCTCTTCGAAGACCAGAAAGACTCGATCAAGCTGTCCAGCTTCGTGTCGAACGTCATCGACAAGGAAACACAAGACAGGATCGACATCATCAAGAACCGGCTCATCAAGTACTACGGCTACAACGAGGCGTCGGCGACGGATGTGCTCGCTTACGTCGCCAGCATCTTCGCGAGGGGCGACGTAAAGGAGTAACGAGTGTCGCTGCGAATCGACCAGGATCATTCCCGGTTCCGAAACATCGTTCGCGGTCGGATTCGGCAGAATCTGCGCAAGTACATCTCCAAAGGGGAGCTGCTTGGCAGGCAGGGGAAAGACATCGTCTCGATCCCGATCCCTCACATCGATATTCCGAAGCTCCGGTTCGGCGACAAGCAGCAGGGCGGCGTAGCTCAGGGCGACGGGGAACCTGGCGACGCGCTGTCGGGTAGCCCGCAGGACGGCGACGGCCCAGGAAAGGCAGGCGATCAAGCAGGCGACCACCCGCTCGAGGTGGAGCTCACGCTCGACGAGCTGGCGGACATCCTCGGCGAGGAACTCGAGCTCCCCAACATCGAGAACAAGGGCAAGAGCGCGATCGTCGACAAGAAAGATCGTTACGTCGGCGTTCGTAATGTGGGCCCGAACTCGTTGCGCCACTTCAAGCGAACTTTCCGAAGCGCGCTCCGTCGCCAGATCGCGCTCGGCGCGTACGACCCGAAGCGCCCGGTGATCATCCCGACTCGCGATGACATGCGGTACAAGTCGTGGAAGACCGAGGAAGAGCCGGTCGCGAACGCGGTCATCATCTACATGATGGACGTGTCCGGCTCGATGGGTGACGAGCAAAAAGAGATTGTACGCATTGAGTCGTTCTGGATCGATACCTGGCTGCGCAAGCAATACAAAGACATCACAACACGCTTCATCATTCATGACGCGGCGGCGCGCGAGGTCGATCGCAACACGTTCTTCCGGACGAGAGAGTCCGGCGGAACGATGATCTCTTCGGCGTACCGACTGGCGGCCGACATGATCGAACGCGATTATCCTTCCGCGCAATGGAACATCTATCCTTTCCACTTCTCAGATGGCGACAACTGGAGCGTCGACGACACATTGCTCTGCGTCGACATCCTGAAAAAGCTGCTGCTCCCCGCGTCGAACGTGTTTTGCTACGGCCAGGTCGACAGCCCGTATGGCTCCGGCCAGTTCATCAAGGACCTCAAGGAGCACTTCTCGGATGACGAGCAGTTGATCACGAGCGAGATCAACGACCGTGACGCGATTGTCGGGTCGATTCGAGAGTTTCTAGGGAAAGGTAAGTAGCCCGTGGCCCAGTTCGCCCTGAAAACTGCCCTTCCGAACTACCTGCGGGACGAGCAGAAGCGAATCGAAGGCTTCGTGCGAAACGTCGGGTTGGACGTCTTCCCAACGATCTTCGAAGTCCTGAGCTACGACCAGATGAACGAGATCGCCGCGTACGGCGGATTCCCCACGCGGTATCCCCATTGGCGTTGGGGGATGGAGTACGAGCGACTGAGCAAGAGCCATGAATACGGGCTTTCGAAGATCTACGAGCTCGTGATCAACAACAACCCGGCGATCGCGTACTTGCTCGAAGGCAATGGCCTGGTCGATCAGAAGCTCGTGATGGCGCACGTGTACGCTCACGTCGACTTCTTCAAGAACAACTTCTGCTTCCGCATGACGAGCCAAGGGCGGGACCCCAAGAGCGGAGCCGACCTTCGTAAGTGGATCGACACGATGGCCAACCACGGCGCGATCATCCGCAAGTGGGCGAACCGCATCGGCCTCGAAACCGTCGAGCAGTTCATCGACGCCTGTCTGAGCCTCGAAAATCTCATCGATCCACAGAAGCCCTTCTTGCCGAAGGAAGCGTCGCCGACTAGCTCCGAGGAAGAGGAGCCTCCTGAGACCCCCGAGGTGCCGCTCCTGCGCGTCGACCGCGAATACATGGAGTCCTTCATCAACCCGGAAGAGTTCGTCGAGTCGCAAAAGAAGAAACTCGCCGACGAGGCGGAGCGAGCGCAATGCTTCCCTGCGGAGCCTCAGCGCGACGTGCTCGGATTCTTGCTCGAGAACGCACCACTTCAGCGCTGGGAGCGCGAGTGCCTCGCCGTCATTCGCACAGAGGCGTATTATTTCCTGCCGCAGATGCAGACCAAGATCATGAACGAAGGCTGGGCGAGCTACTGGCACTCGCGGCTCATGACGGAGAACATTTGCGACGCGAGTGAGATCGTCGACTACGCGGACCGTTGCGCGAGCGTGCTGGCAACGTCCCCAGGGCAACTCAACCCGTACAAGCTCGGGATTGAGCTCTTTCGGCACATCGAGGACCGCTGGAACCGGGGGCAGTTCGGCAAGGAATGGGATGACTGCGAGGACTGGGATCTCCGGCGCCATTGGGACCGCCGTACGGGGCTCGGGCGTGAGAAGATCTTCGAGGTTCGCGCCCTGTACAACGACGTGACGTTCATCGACGAATATCTCACCGAGGACTTCGTGTTCGATCAGAAGATGTATTCGTTCGGCTACAACCAGCGAAACGATCGCTGGGAGATCGAGAGCCGCACCTTCCAGGACGTCAAAAGCCAACTGCTCACGAGCCTGACCAACGCCGGCAACCCGATCATCTCAGTCATCGATGCCAACCACGGCAATCGCTCGGAGCTTCTCCTGGAGCATACCCACCAGGGCGCCGACCTGCGCTTGGATTGGGCCAAGGAGGTCGTGAAGGCGCTTTCCCGCGTTTGGACGCGCCCCGTCGAGATCCACACCATCGTCGATGAAAAGCCGACGGCCCTTCGCTTCGACGGCAAGGACCACTCGCAGAAAGCGCTCTAGAAGCCGACGCAGTTGGCGAAGCGGATCGTGGTCGGCCCACCGCCCACGGCGCCAACATCGAACCCAGCCGCCGTGGTGCTGCTGATCAGGGAGCGGCACTCGAGACCGAAACTAAACTCGTTGCCTTCTACGGACACGTCGGAGAGTTCGCAGGGTTGCTCCATGGACGGGGCGGCTTGTCCGCAAGCGCCAATGTCATAGGACACTTGATCCTCGATGATCGCGACGTTGCACGCGGTCTGTTCCACGACGCCTTCGGCGTCGATGGTTGCGCCCCGAAGCTCGAAGGCAAACGTGTTTGCTATGTTGGCCTCGAGCGTCACAATCCTCGTGCCGTCGGCGCGCTGGACGGCCTCGCAAATCGCGACGATGGGATCTCCGGTGCATGCCGGCTGCCGGTGCTCGCCCACGATAGCCCGTTGGCCGACCGTGCCGAGACAGGTTTGCGGCGCCAGGGCTCCGCAATCGACCCCGGTGTCCGCTGGGCAGGTCAGGTTCCACTGTGCATCTACGAGCACGGGACCCCCGCTGTCCGCGCAGGAAAGCGCCAATACCGATACCAGCACGCACATCAAACGGCTCATCTTCATCCCCAACCCCACGCGCTCAGGTTAGCGACAGGGCCAAGGCCCCGCAACTATGGAGCAAAAAGCTTTGCCGCAGACCGGTGAGTCACGCTAAGAAGGGCCAGCCGGATGCTCGAGCTGCTCACCAATCCCGATGCGTGGATCGCGCTAGCCACGCTGACCTTGCTCGAGATCGTCCTCGGCATCGACAACATCGTCTTCATCGCCATTCTGGCCTCACGCCTCCCCGTCGAGAAGCAGGGGCTGGCCTATCGCTTGGGTCTGCTCGGCGCGATGGTCACCCGAGTCGCTCTCCTGATGACAATCAACTGGGTCATGCAACTGACCGAGCCGATGTTCGAGGTCATTGGGCATTCATTTTCGGGACGCGACCTCATCCTTCTCGGAGGCGGGCTCTTCCTGATCGCGAAGAGCACCCAAGAAATCTACGAGAAAGTCGAAGGGGAGCCAGAGGAAGACATTCGGGGTTGGTTCAGCGGTCTGCCTGGCATCGTCGTCCAGATCATGATTCTAGACATCATCTTTTCGCTCGACTCGGTGATCACCGCGGTCGGCATGGCCGAGGACATCGAAGTGATGGTGACCGCTGTGGTGATCGCGATCGCGGTCATGCTGCTGTTCGCAAGGCAGATCGGCGACTTCGTCAACAAGTACCCCTCGATGAAGATCCTCGCCCTATCGTTCCTCCTCCTGATCGGCGTTCTGCTGACTGCCGAGGGCCTCGGCCAGCACATCAACAAGGGCTACATCTACTTCGCGATGGCGTTCGCCCTGATGGTCGAGCTGGTCAACATCCGCTTTCGGACGAAGCAAGAGGCCGCGTAGGCGAGATTTTTGCTGCGGTCGCCCGCCGCATGCGACAGAATCGCCCGCGATGCGGTTGGCGCCCCTGATAGGACCGGACCTTCAAGACGCGATCGCGAGCGGTCCCGAGGCCGTTCGCGAGGCGGTCTCCGAGTTTCACCCTGAAGACATCGCCGAGCTACTCGAGGACTTGTCGGCGAGGGATTCGGTCGCGCTCGTTCGGGCGCTACCCACCGAGACTGCCGCCGACGTCGTCGAGCGGCTGAGCCCGCATCGCCAGGTCCTCGTGTTCAACGCGATCGACACGGGCCGTGCCGTCGAGCTCCTCGGGGAAATGGACCCCGACGATCGCGTCGACCTTCTCCAAGAGCTCGAGGAGGACGACGCAACGGCCTTGCTCGCCGCACTCGAACGGCGAGAGCCCGAAGCCGCCGAAGAAGTTCGAGAGCTGGTTCAGTACGAGCCGGAAACCGCTGGTGGCCTGATGACCACCGAGTTCGCGTCCCTCCCTCCCGAGACGAAGGTTTGGGAAGCCATGGAAGCTGCGCGGCGCTTCGGTCGCGAAGACATGGCGGAGATGCTCTACTACATCTACGTCTGCAGGCCGAGCGGTGAGCTGCTGGGCGTCGTATCCCTGCGAGACTTGATCCTGAGTGAACCGGCGCAGGCGATTTCAGAGATCATGACCGAGAACGTCTTCCAGGTGTCGTCTTTCGACGACCAGGAGCAGGTCGCGCACGCGATCGCCCGCTACGACTTGGCCGCCCTACCCGTCGTCGACAACCTGTCGCGCATGCTCGGTGTGGTCACCGTCGATGACGTCGTCGACGTGGTCATTGAAGAGGCCACCGAAGACGCGCAGAAGATGGGCGGCGTCGTGCCTCTGGAGGACTCGTACTTCGAAACGAGCTGGGCGGAGTTCGTGTGGAAGCGCGGGGTGTGGCTCGTGCTGCTCTTCATCGCGCAGCTGCTGACCGCAACGGTCATCCGCGAGAACCAAGACCTGCTCGCGGCAACCGTCGAGCTCGTACTGTTCATCCCGCTGATCATCGCATCGGGTGGCAACGCTGGATCTCAGTCTGCGACCCTAGTCATTCGCGCCATGGCGGTCGGCGAGCTGAAACCTAGAGACTGGGCAAAAGTGGCAGGTCGCGAACTTCTGATCGGACTCTCGCTCGGGATCGCCCTGGGGCTGATCGGCTTTGCTAGAGGCTGGTTTGCGGGCGATACCGTGGCTCCCATGGCAATCGCCTCCGCCGTTGGGGCGAGCATCCTGGCGATCGTCACCTTGAGCACCATGATCGGTTCGTTGCTGCCGCTCCTGATCCGACGCGCAGGGCTAGATCCGGCCGTGTCGTCGACGCCGTTCATCGCGTCGGTCGTCGACGTCCTGGGGCTCATCGTGTACTTCGCCGTAGCGAACGTGATTCTGCACGTGGTGTTCGCCGGCTAGCGTCTCCATCTTGGCCTCTTTCATGTTAGGCTGCTCCCTTCGCAACGGGAGCCATACATGCCGCATCTGACCATCAACTACACCCAAGACGTCAACACGGTTTACGACTTCGTGACCGACCCGGAGAACATCAAGAAGCGCTGCGAAGCGTCGGGCGAACGGAATGTGCGCATCGAAGTCGAGGAAGCGGGCGGCACGAAGATCATCACGGCAACGCGGGAGATCGACAGCGACCTTCCCGGCTTTGCAAAGAAGCTGTTCAACGCGACCAACACGATCATCGAACGCCGCGAATGGCGTGACGCGGGCGACAAGAAGACCTGTAAGAGTCACATCGACGTCGTCGGAACGCCTGG
>JAFDFW010000588.1 GCA_019309605.1 Deltaproteobacteria bacterium
ATAACGAGCGGAATGACTGAGGCCAAAACCACCCGCGGCACCATTGAATCGGTGCTACCGAGGGCGCTCTACCGAGTGAGGCTTGACGACGGCGAAGAGATCACCGCGTCGGTTTCCGCCAAGGCCAGACAGGTCACGGTGCAGCTCCTACCCGGAGATGGTGTGATGGTTGAAATATCCGCTTACGACCCGACGAGAGGACGAATCAAGGAGAAGCTGACATGAAGGTTCGACCAAGCGTCAGAAAAATTTGTGAGAAGTGCAAGATCGTGCGCCGCAAGGGTGTCGTGCGCGTCTTGTGTGACAACCCCCGTCACAAGCAACGGCAAGGATAAGAGCGAAATGGCACGTATCGCAGGCGTCGACCTTCCCGGTCGGAAACACACGGTGATTGCGCTGCAATACATCTTCGGGATCGGTCCGCATCACGCGCAGCACATTTGCGAGACTGCGGGTATCCCGCAGAGCAAGCGTGCTGAGGATCTCGACGAGACCGACGTCAAGAGGATCCGCGAATGCATCGACCAGAACTTCAAGGTTGAAGGTGACCTTCGTCGTGAGGTCAACATGCACATCAAGCGGCTCATGGACCTCGGTTGCTACCGCGGCCTCCGCCATCGGCGCGGTCTGCCTTGTCGAGGTCAGCGAACCCACACTAACGCGCGCACCCGTAAGGGACCGAAGCGCGGCCCAATGAGCAGGAAGCGCTAAGATCATGGCGAAGGCGAAAGTAAAGCCCAGCAAGGGCAAGAAGCGTAAGACCAAGAAGGTTGTGACGAGCGGCATCGCTCACATTCAGTCGACCTTCAACAACACGATCGTCACCATCACCGATTTGGGTGGTGAGGTAGTGTCCTGGTCGACGGCAGGTTCGCGTGGCTTCAAGGGCTCGCGTAAGAGCACGCCGTTTGCGGCGCAGCTTGCTGCCGAAGACGCAGCGCGCAAGGCGCAGGACGCTGGTATGAAGACCGTCGCGATTTTCGTGAAGGGTCCCGGCGCAGGCCGTGAGTCGGCACTAAGAGCATTTCAGAATGTCGGAATGCGGGTCACCCTGCTGCGCGACGTTACCCCTATTCCCCATAATGGTTGCCGGCCGCCCAAGCGGCGGCGCGTTTAAAGGCTGCGGAGGCAATTGATGACGAGTCCGACTTTAGTCGCACGCAACTGGCGAGAACTCATTCGCCCAAAGAACGTTCCGGTGGATCAAGATTCGCTGAGCGACACCTACGGCAAATTCGTCGTGGAGCCGCTCGAGCGTGGTTTTGGCATCACCCTCGGTAACTCGCTTCGCCGCGTGTTGCTGTCCTCGCTCCAGGGGGGTGCAATCACCGCGGTCAAGATCGACGGCGCACTGCACGAGTTCACCTCGGTGCCGGACGTCGTCGAGGACGTGACCGAGATGGTTCTCAACTTCAAGGAAGTCGTCGTTCGCTCGCACACCGCGCGCACGCAGACTGTTCGCATCGAGAAGGAAGGCCCCGGCGTCGTGACGGCGGGTGACATCCAGGTCAGCGACCAGATCGAGATCCTCAACCCGGATCACAAGATCTGTACTCTGGCCAAGGGCGGTCGGTTTGCCGCGGACCTCACGATCAACGTGGGCCACGGCTACGTTCCCGCTGACCGCAACAAGACCGCGGGTATCCCGATCGGCACGATCGCCATCGACTCGCTGTTTTCGCCGATTCGCAAGGTGAACTACGCGGTCACCAACGCTCGTGTCGGGCAGATCACCGACTACGACAAGCTCACTCTCGAGGTCTGGACCAACGGTGCAGTGAAGCCGGCCGACGCGGTCGCCTACGCCGCCAAGATCCTCAAGGACCAGCTCACGATCTTCATCAACTTTGAAGAGCATGACGAGCCGGTCGAAGAGTTGAGCTCGGAAGAGCCGCTCAACGAGAACCTGTTCCGCTCGGTCGACGAGCTCGAGCTCTCGGTTCGCTCCGCCAACTGCCTCCAGAACGCCAACATCAAGTTGATCGGCGAGCTGGTGCAGAAGAGCGAGGGCGAAATGCTCAAGACTAAGAACTTTGGGCGTAAGTCGCTCAAGGAAATCAAGGAAATACTGGCTGACATGGGTCTTTCCCTCGGCATGCAGATCGACAACTGGTCGCAAATGCTCGACCGCTGGAAGACGCAGCAGGCCACTCAGTAACGTATTTGGAATTGCGCGCGGATAGGTCGTCATGAGGCATCAAAAGGCAGGCAGAAAGTTCGGTCGCAACACCAGCCATCGCCGAGCCATGTTCAGGAACATGGCTGGCAATCTGGTTTTGCACGAGCAAATCAAGACGACGGACGCGAAGGCGAAGGAGCTTCGGCGCATCGCTGAACGCTTGCTGACGAAGGCGATTCGCCTGGGCGACGACCTCACGGTCGACGTATCCAAGGTGAAGGACGAGACGGAGCGCGCGCGCATCCTCTCTGCCCGCCTTCACGCTCGTCGCCAGGTTGCGCGCTTCCTTCCGAAGCAGCTCGTAAAGACCAACTCCGACGGCACGGTCGAAGAGGTGGACCTCATCCACAAGCTCTTTACCGACCTCGCCCCGCGGTACATCGAGCGCGCCAAAGCGGACAAGGGTGGGGGCTACACTCGGATCATCAAGGTGAACCATCGGCGCGGCGACAACGCTAGCGGCTACGCTACGCCGTCACGAACAATTACGTATGGAGTAAACGCACAAGGAAGGCGCCTGTGCCTATGCTGCGACGACGGGTAGCTTCGCGGTGACCGCTGGCTGCGCGTAGAACTGCTTGCAGTAGCGGCGGTACTCCGCGATCGGTCCGTCGCCCTCGGCGAGGATCGGCTTTTCGACGTACCGCTTCGCCTCCCAGATTGGCGCATCCTCGCCGACCTCCTTGTTGAGGCCGAAAGAGGCAGCCTCCCGGACGAAGAGGGTCCATGGGCGCGGGCCCCAGTTTCTCACGGAGACTGCGGTGCGCAGGATGACGTTGTCCTCGTCAACCGGGCTCGATAGAATCAACAAGTTGAAGTTGGCGTCGAAGCGCGGGGTGTTCACGCGAACGAGCGAGTACCCGAGGCCGTGTACCTCGACCCTGAAATTGCAGATGAGGCTGAGCTTGCCACCAAGGTAATCGATTCCGTAGGCATTCTTCAGCAGATGGCCTTCGACTTCGAGATCACCGTTGTACCAGGAATCGCCGAAACCGTGGACCTCCACGAAGTGGCCCACATCGACGCTATTCTCACTCGTCTCTTGGGGATGGCTCTTCACTGAGATCTGTCGCGTGCGGAAGTTGGTCCAGCCCTCTTTCGGCCCGGGCAGCACTGGGATGTCCCAATCGGGCTGCGTCCGTTCGGGGTGGTACCAGGCGAAGACGAAACCGTTGTGCTCGCGAATCGGCCAGGTGCCGAGCTTCGCCTTGCGGGGAACGGCCTTGCCGTAACCGGTGCGCACGCACCGGCCGTCACCGCCGAACTCGAAGCCGTGGAATGAGCAGCGCAGGGTGTCCCCCTGCACTTTGCCATGGGCGAGGTGCGCGCCCATGTGCGGGCAGTACGCGTCGACCAGGCGGGCTTCGCCCGTCTCTGTGCGGTAGAGGATGAGCTCCTGTCCGAAGTACTTCACGGGCAGGACCTGGCCTGGCTTCACCTCTTTCGAGGTTGCGACCGTGTACCAGCCCAGGGGGATCTCGGCGAGGCGGAAGTTATCGACCAAGTTGCTCTCCTGTGAGGGGGCCAAGACGCCCCCATCTCGTAGGCGAATGTAGGCTCATCTGTGACGAGGGACCGAAAAACCGGGTGAACGGTACTCAGGGCGGGTTGAACGGTCAGTCATTCGGAGCGAACGGCTTCGACAGATTCTCTTTTCACGAAAAAGCCTGGTTTTCCGCGCATATCCGAGCCTTCCTGTGGCTCGTCGATCTCTTTACAAGAACGGCAAAGCCGATATTAACGGCTCTGTGATCGCTCATTTGTTAGGCCTGCCGGACACGCCCGGCGTGATGTTTCTCGTCTTCGCTGGCGGGGGGATGCTGTACTTCTTCCTGATC
>JAFDFW010000589.1 GCA_019309605.1 Deltaproteobacteria bacterium
AATGGCCAGCGCCTTGGCCACCAGGTGCGTGACCGTGACCTGCACGCCCCACTCTTCGCGAACCTCGTCCACGAAGGCCAGCGCTGGCTCCATGTCGATTTCCGTCGCGCCGTAGATGGTGGGGTCCTTGGGTCGGCGCCACTGGGCGGCCGCCCAGCGATGAAAGATCGACGGGTTCTCGTAGTTCTTGAAGTTGGTGCTCATGGGCTCGCTCCGCGGATACTCTCCTCTCTTAGCCCATCGGGCCGATCGGGGGCTAGGCGAATATTGCCAAGGTTGAAGTCGTGAGTTCGAATCTCATTTCCCGCTCCACTTGACGATTGCGGCTCCGTTTCGACGGGGCGTAGGCTAGGGCGCCGCGACGATTCGCAAGACCTCGCCCGAGTTCAAAAAGAGCATGTAGAGGTCGCCGTCGTTGTCTTCTCCGAAGGAGGAAAGACCATTGCCGGCCAGCTCCGGAATCTCCTGCCGGTTGCAGACCTGTCCGTTCTGGTGTTCCAACGCAGCCACCCGTCCCGTGCCCCAATCACCAAAGAGGTAGAAGCCCTCGACCCCCGCGATCGCGTTGCCTCGATAGACGTAGCCCCCGGTGACGGACAGTGCATCGCCGAGGTGCGGGTCGTTGCTGTGAGGAATGACGTCAATCGGGAAGGTGACCGGTGTCGGCAGGTCCCCGACGCCCGACCCCCCCACGAACTCCACGACGCCTTCATAGGCGCTCCAGCCGTAGTTCAACCCGCTCGCTCCCGAGGGCGCCAGGTCGATCTCTTCCCAGTCACCTTCGCCGACATCCCCGATGTACATCTCGCCCGTCATCCGGTCGAATGAGAAACGCCACGGATTGCGAAGGCCGTAGTGCCAAATCCTGGGATCGCCGGGTGGATCGGTTGATGCGGAGAACGGGTTGTCCGCAGCCGCGAAGCTGTTGTTCGACGCGTCGACATCGAGGCGGAGGATGGTGCCGAAGAGGGTGTTCAGGTCCTGTCCGTTGTTGTGCGGGTCCCCGCCGCTACCTTCATCGCCGATGCCGACGTAGAGAAAGCCGTCGGGGCCGAATGTGATCATGCCGCCGTTGTGGTTGGAGTACCTGTCGTCTAGCTCGATCAGGCGCCGTACCTCGACGGGGTCGGCGATCAACGGATTGTCAGCGCTCCGGTCGTACTCCGCTACCACGTCTCGAATGTTCGAGCCGCCCGTTGCAGTGTAGTAGACGAAGAACCGGCCATTGTCTGGATCTCCGCTGGTGTTGTAGTCCGGATGGAATGCGAGACCGAGCAGCCCCTCTTCGAAGGCGTCGGAGACCGTGCCGCTGAGATCGATGAAGGGCGTCGCCAGAGCCAGGTCGTTCTGCACGACCCAGATAAGGCCCGTTTGCTCGACGACGTACAGTTCCGGTGCGCCCGGTGCCTGCGTGAGGTACAGCGGAGAGCTCCACCGTGAACGGTTCGCAGCGTGCATGATCACTTCGGTGGCGAGAGGCGGGACAGCGCGCGGCGTGCATGCTGCTGTGCCGCCCGAGCCGCCCGAGCCGCCCGAGCCGCCCGAGCCGCCTGTGCCACCCGAGCCGCCTGAGCCGCCCGAGCCGCCCGCTCCACCGGTTCCGACCATGCCACCGGAGCCACCGGATCCGATCATGCCGCCCGTTCCACCGGAGCCGACCATGCCGCCGGAGCCGACCATGCCGCCAGAGCCCGAATCGCCGCCGGAGCCACCAATGCCATGGCGGCCACCGGATCCACCGCTTGCCTGCTCGCCGACCTCACAGCCACAAGCTGACAAGACAAGCAACAAGAAGACGATCAGGCGGCGCACCACGGCTGGAGCCTCCTCCGGGTAGGGCCAGGGTTCAAGCCCCGCGCTTCGACGTCACCGGAACGTCTGTGAGTTGGCTCCACGATCGGCGTGGTCTTTGTTCTCACCGACCCTCTCCCGCCTGCAGTCGTTCGAGCAGCTTCAACACCTCCGGCAGCACGCGGTTACCCTCGGCCGTGCCGTAGAGAGTGCGCAGTTCATCCGGATCTTCCGCGATGTCGTCCAGGTGTTGAAAGACGCCGGAAATGCCTCGGAACGTAAGTTGCATCCCTAGCGCGTGCCCCAGTCTCGATGATTCGCCGTGGGCAACAATACGAAAGACGATTGTCATGGCAGGCTATAGAGCGTGGAAATTCGCTGGTTACCTTCTTCTTCTCCTCGTCTCCGGCGGAGACAATGGCGACGGCACGGGTGTGATACCGGGCGCGGACGTGACGAACATTGTAGTGACCTGCTTCGGGGTGTGAGCCTCCTCTAACTCCTCCAGCTCTCGAATGGTGTTCGAGGCCGAGCTTGCGAGAAGGCATGGCCTGGTTTTTGTAGGGTTTAAGCCATTTATTAGTTTGAAATTGCAGTTTCCGCATTTTAGATTAATATCCCGGACGTGCAGGTCAGCGCCAAGAGCATCATCACCGAGGTCCTCTCGGTCGTGGAGGCCAGTGGCCATCCCGCGGTGAGGGTCAGCCTGCTGATCGACGCCTGCGCGCTCTTCGGGTTCAGCGCCAACACGGTTCGGGTGACCTTGGTCAAGATGCGTGCGGACCGCGCAGTTGCTTCGCCCGAACGCGGTGCGTACCAGCTCGGCAAGACGTCACTGGAGC
>JAFDFW010000080.1 GCA_019309605.1 Deltaproteobacteria bacterium
TTGTCGGGGGAAGGTTGGGTAGGTGGGAGGCCACGAGGACGCGTAGCTCAGCTGGATAGAGCGCTCCCCTCCGGAGGGAGAGGTCGGGGGTTCGAATCCCTTCGCGTCTGCCAAGGAATTCCGGGAGATTGTCGTTTCGATCTCCCGCCCGATTGGCGCTGTACCGCAATCGGTACCGCTTTCTTCCCTCGCGCGCGCGCAACGCTGCTTCGGCCGAGTCGGCTTGCGGGCTTACGTAGACGCGACCCGCCATCTCCGTCGAGCTATGGCCGCCGACGTAGGCAGCGGCGGCGAGACCTTCGCGCTCGGCAACATCGGTGAGGCAGCGGTGGCGCAGGTCGCGAAGGGTCAAGTAGTTCGCCCTTGCGTTGCCCACAACGGGCCGAGCAGCCGCCCGGAACGTCTTCAGGTAGTCGAACCCGGAGAACACGCGTCCATGGGCCGGAGCGACCGCTTCCAGAGCTTCACGGGCTCGTGGCGTCAGCCACAGTGGGCGACCCAGAATGAGCGGTCCGCTTTTGTCAGCTTGGGGCGCTTGGTCTTGCGGTGCAGAATGGCAAGCTGCTGTCGTAACGCGAGGTTTTCGAGAGCAAGCTCCCGCTGCGACTACAAGCTCGATCTGGCGATCGCGAGCAGGCCGCACAAGAGGTGACGCATCAGGGTAGGCGAGCTTAACCCCGAGCGCGAAAACGTCAACGATTGTGCGCTGGACGGGGTTCTGAGGAGGGACAACGCGGGAGACATCAGGCTCCGCCAGCGCCGCCACTGCCTCCGGTTCCACCGGTGCCGCCGGTTCCGCCCGAGCCTCCAGTACCTCCGGTTCCACCGGTACCGCAATCGATGTTCCCCGGGAGGCCGGAGCAGGCATCGAAGCGCCCCGAGCAGCCCGCGGCGAACAGACAATCGATGCACGGCGGCTGGGTCCCGCCCCCAACGCACTCGGGGACACAGACCTCACCGCCGCATCCGGCCCACTCGCCGTAGCAGCCCGCACACGCGGTCGACAGCCCAGTCGCTTCTTCGGTGCAGTCTGCGACACATTGATCGAACGCTGCGATCACGTCCGGGCTGCAGTTCGGGAAGCACGTGATGACGGCCGCGACCTCATCGGGGCATCCGATCAGTGCGCAGTCCGCAGCAATCGAGTTAGCCGCGTCCGTGCAGGTCGAGGGGTTGCCGCCACTGTCGATGTATTCGAGCGACTCGTATACGGCGCGATCGGGATCGTTAGTGCACAAATCCCGTGGCAGCGGGACAGCGCCGAGCTCGAACGCTCCGGAATCACACGCCGGGCCGTACGGTCGCGGCGCTCCTCGTTGATCCACGATCAGTGGGAAGCCCGCCGCGTTGACGCACTCTTCAGCGAAGTCGATCGCGACGCTCCCCGGGAACAATTCGCGCGTGGCGGTCGGTCCACCGTTGTCTGCGAGTGGGCCGACATCAAGCAGTTCGGCCGGCACGTCGAACAGGTCGAAGGGTGGGATGAGCGTGCAGGTGTTGCCTGGGCTCTCGACATTGCCACCGCTTGACGCGAGGGGTGAAGACAGCTGGCAGTCGCCATCGATGATGTTGTTCTTCACGGTCAGGGCTCCATCGTTCCGAACTCCCGACACGGTGGTGCTGATCATATTCATCCACCCCGTGCCCAAGTTCGCAATGCCCCCCTCGTTGGTCGAGACGGTTGTATTGGTCACGGTCATGGCCCCTGCGTTTGCGATGATGTTTCCCCGGACGGTGACGCCAGTGACTGTCATCGTCCCTGGTGGACGATTGGAGATCCCTGCGGCGCCATTCACCGCAGCGTTGTTCCAGACCGTGGTGTCGATCACGCTGGCGAAACCGTAGTTCCGAATACCGCCGGTCCACGTTCCCGCGAAGTTTTCGGAAACAGTGCATCTCGTTACGGTCAGAGTCCCCGTCTCAATGTTGAGAACGCCGCCGCCGTCCACACGCGAGCTATTCGAGGAGACCGTGTTGTCGGTCAATGTAGCTTCGCCGCTGTTGCTGACGCCGCCGCCCCGGTCTGCGACGTTGCCCGCGACGGTGCTGTCCGTCAGCGTCATGTTCGCGTCCGGGCGATTCGAAACGCCGCCGCCGAGGAGTGGCGCGGTGTTCCCAGATACCGTCATCCCACTCAACATCGCTGTGCCGCCAGTGTAGTTGATCATGCCGCCGCCTTCGTCGCCGGCTTCGTTGTCCGAGATGGTGGTGTTGGTCACCGTGATGTTGCCCGAGTTGCCGATGCCGCCGGAGCCTCCTGTCAGGGCCGTGTTGCCCGCGACTGTCGAGCCGGCGATCATCATCGTAGCCCCCGGTCGGTTAGCGAAACCGCCGCCGGCCTGCCCCGCGACGTTGTTTGCCACCACGGTGTCGATGACCTCGGCCTGCCCGAAGTTCCTGATGCCGGCTCCGAACATCGCCGTGTTCTCGGCGACGGTGCTGCCCATCACGGTCAGCGTGCCGGTCTCACCATTCCAGACGCCTCCGCCATCCTCGGGCGCGCTATTGGATGAGACCGTGACCTGACTCATCACCAAGATTCCTGGGTTGTTGATCCCTCCGCCGCTGCTACCCGACTGGTTGCCCGAGATAGTCGCTTGATCGAGCGTCGCAGTCCCGCGATTGCTCAAGCCGCCTCCCGCACCCGGGGTGACGTTTCCAGACACGGCCGTGCGGGTCAGACTCATGATTGCGATCTCGGGCCAGTTCGAGATGCCAGCACTGCCTAGGCCAGCCTCGTTGTTCGAGACCACGCTGTCGACCACGTCCATCTGGCCCCGGTTGTGGATGCCTCCCCCAAAGCGCGCCGCCGTATTCTGAGAGACATCGCTGCCTGTGACCAACAAGGTCCCGCTTTCGAGGTTACGGACACCACCTCCGATGTCTGCTGTGTTCCCAGTCACTGCGCTATCTCTCAGCGTGAACGTCCCGGCATTAAGAATGCCGCCGCCCTCTTCGAGGGTGGAACCTCCGGTGACAGTGAACCCAATCAACTCCGTCGTCACACCTTCGGGAATCGAGAACACCCGGTGCGGACCGTTTGCCTTCGGTGCCACCTCGCCCGCTGCGAATCCGGCACCGCCCGCGCCACCACCGTCGCCGCCAGCACTGCCGCCGCCGCCAGCACCGCCGCCGCCGCCAGCGTCGACGATCATGTTGCCTTCGCCGTCGAGGATCACGTCATTGTCAATTGGGATCTCGGCTGCAGTCGGCACCTGCGTCGGGCCATCGCAATCGAAGTAGTTGGGCCCGCCCCCGTAGGCGATCGCCTCGCGAATGCCTAGCTCGGTGCACGCAAACACCGGGGCACGCAGGATTCGCACGACGTAGGTCCTGGCGTCTGGGCGTACCCCTTGCCTCGTGACGTGGATGGTGAGCTCGCTGCTGCCGAGCGGCACGTCGAGCTCGGCGACCGATTGGCCGACCAGCCGCACAGGCAAGCCGTCGTACTCCACGTCGACCATCGTGCTTGGATGGTTCGTTTTCACCCACAACACGCCAGCCGATTCGGACTCAGGAAAGCGGACGTCGTACGAAAAGACGTTCGGATTGAACCCCTCGATCGTGTTCTCACCCGCGAAGCTTCCGACCCGAAGCTCGAGGACGGCGAGCCGAGCCTGTTCAGGTGGCGGCCCACACGTGTAGGGTTGCAAGGTGATGGGGCTCAAGACGGCCGCCAACAGGAACGTCGAAAGAAAAACAGAACGCCTCACGGTCCACCTCCCCGGTGTTGCCCCGACATCAATGAGCTGGGGTCACTGGGTGCATCAGCCGTGCCAAGCGAAGCGGCAGTCGTTTGCAAGGGATCGTCAATCGGGACGCGCAGGTCTTGCGTTTCCCTGCCTCGCGACGCAAGGCGTGCACGACGCGGCATACGTAATTGTTTACCTGCCGAGCTCTCTTCGCGACGTCCAACTCGGCTCCCGCGACCTCAGATCCTCAAAAACGCGGGAAAAAGAACAGGCCGCGCTGCCTGTTGTTCTTTCTACGCAACTCTTGCGGCCCGTGGTCGAGAACTAGGTATGGCTCGCCAACAAACCGACGGCTCAGCGCGATGCCTTTTCCTCATGCCCTGACTGCCCAAAGCGCTTTGAAAGCTCGCTCAACAGATCACGAAGCGAGATCTTTCGAAGCACCAACCCCACCAATAGGTGGTTGTCATTCCTCAAAACGTCGTCCGTCGCGAAATGTGAGCCGCGATGATCCCGCAGGTGACCCAGCGGATAGAATACGGACCGATTGAGACAGTTTGGCCCAGTGCGGGCTCACACGACCTTGATCACGTGCCACAACGCGAACGCCAGTGCTTCGGCGTCCGAACCAACGCGGTACGGTACCGCGTTCGCGTGCGTCTCAGTGCGTTTCGGTGCGTCTCCATGCGTTATGCCGTGTTCACGTTGCCCCGGAAAAAGCGGGACAACCTCTCTTTCGTGAGTTCGTTCCGTTCCCTCCGGAGGGAGAGGTCGGGGGTTCGAATCCCTTCGCGTCTGCCAAAGGTTCCAAGCACTTACAACTTCGCTCTCTCGCGCGCGCTCTCTCGAAATCCCATGTGCCCGGTTTGTGCCCGGTTCGCGCCCGCGCCGAGAGCTTCGATTGCGCGGCTCGGGCTTGCGGAGCGGGCCAGTAGACGCGATCGCCAGCGGCTGAGCTGCGCCGATTCGTCCGCTTGTGCGGTGTCTTGCTACGGCTGCACCTCAAACGCACCCACGTCGCACATGGAGTTGCGTGGTTCGCGCGTCTCGCCGTTGATAGGCGATCCCAACACAGCCCGGTAGAAACTCGACACAAACCCAAACATGACCGGAACTCGCCCGCATCGCCGTGTTCACGGTCCGTCGCTTCGTGTCCTTAGCGCAAGCAGGCGTTCTCCACCTCATCATCGGCGCTCTTGCACGGGTAACCATCCGGAGGAACCTCGTCGACCCAAGCTTCGAACTCCGCACAGGTCAATTCGCCCAAGCAGACATTCTGGTCCCGAACTGCGTTGGCACACTCCGACGAAATGGCCCGAGCTTGGGATGACTCCTCCGCGCATGCGTTCATGCACTCCGAAAAGCTTGCTTCCCTGCAGTCATCCACGACGGTGCACCAGGGTGAGCAGGCAGGGTCGAAGCCGTCGCCACAGCTCATGAGTGAGCACGCTATTCCGATGGAAGCGGCAATCAATGCTCTGGAAGCCTTTCGCCTCGTTGCCATCCTGGTCGGCACTGGCTTCTGGATCATCGCGTCCGCAACAATGAATGACGCTTGCATAACACCTCCCTATTCGTCAACGCAACTCCCCGCCTGACAAGCGCCCGTGCCATCTCGACACGGCGTTCCGTCTGTAACCGGAACAAACTCGCACATGCCCTCGACGCAGAGGTCTTGCGTGCAGTCGTTTTGGTCGTTGCAGTCTTCAACCATCTCGCACTCGGGCTGGCACACCCCGGAGAGACATACGCTGCCAAAGCCATCGAGGTCGCAGGGCGTTCCGTCCTCGACCGCAATGAAGCCACAGCTTCCATTCGCGAGGTCACAGGTGTCATCGGTGCAAGCGTTCTGGTCATCGCACACGACGCCTTCGCAGAGGTGTTCTTTGCACGCTCCATCGATGCAGAACCCATCAAGACCGTCGAAGTCGCACCCTGTGTGGTCCTCGACTGGAACGTAGTTGCACCGACGGGCTATGGGGTCGCACGTATCGTCGGTGCATTGATTGCCGTCGTCGCATATGCCGTCGTCGCAGAGGCTCTTCGCGCAGAAGCCGGACGCGCAGAAGCCGGGGAAAAAGCCTTTGTATTGGCAGACCGTTCCGTCGTCCGTCGGCACGCCGCACCTGCCGGTGTTCGGATCGCAAACGTCGTCGATGCATTCATTGCCGTCGTCTTCGCAGACGACGCCTTCGCAGAGGTCGCAGTAGCCGTCTATACACACGCCGGAAGCGCCATGCAGCGAGCAGCCCGTTCCGTTTTCGACCCAGCCATGGTCACACGACGTACTGTCATCACACCCAACCACACACTTGTCCCAGGTGCATGGGTTGCCGTCGCTGCAACTCACACCTCTACACGGGTCCATCAGACCACACGCAATCCCCACAACTCCGACCAAGGCGCAGGCGCATAGGAATCCAAGTAAGTAACGCATGACAACCTCCCCGGTCTGGCGCAGAGCGCCACTAAGTGCGGTTAGGTAGGTGCATCAGGCGTGCCAGACGGAACGCCGGTTTTGCACAGGAATCTCAGGCTACGGCGCGCAGGTTTTGCGTTTGGGCCGTGAGGGCGCAGCGGGTGCGCGTAACAACGGATTGTACGAACATCAGCCCGGACACGGGAGCGCCTTCGGGGGACGCTTTACGCGTGCCTAGCCTCGGGCGGTCAGTGCTCTGCGATAGGCCCAGGGAAATGTGGCGCTGATGTGCATGAGCTCGGCGCCGAGTTTCGCAGAGCCCCCACCGATGACGCGTCGAGCCGCGCGGAGCCAAATCAACGGCGGGTATAGAGGCAACAGCAGATAAAAGCGCCACCCGAGAAGAGCTTTTGCGATGCGATGATAGTATTGAACATCTCGCCGAAAGCTGTCGTGGAGCGAGGCGCCTCGACGCCCAATTCCGCCTTCGATGTTCTTTCGCCGAAGCATTCTTGCATCGGGGTCGAATACCAGCCGATGGGTCTTTCTTAGCGGCCGCAATCGCACACACAGCGAATGCTCTTCGTGGTCTACGAACTCCGCATCCCATCCGCCAAGCTCTTCCACGATGCTTCGTCGAATTGAGGCGTTGCCCCCGTGCAGCCAATCGACGCGTTCGACCCGTTCATCAAACCTACAAAAGGTGTAGGGCGTGCCCAGGAATGAATAGGAGAGGCAGAAGTGCCTGGCTAGCCAGCGGGAGACGTACGGCATTCGTTCACCGGGCTCCAGCACTTCGCTCCCAGAGACACCAACGATTTCCGGGTCCCGATAGTTGATCGCATGCGCGGTAATCCACGTCGTGCTCATGGGCAGGTCGTCATCATCGATGAACAGAACGATGTCTTTGTTTGCCTCGCGCCACCCGCGATTTCGGGCGCCAGCCGGTCCAAGAGGCTCAGTGCGAATCACGCGCAGTTCCGAATGCTTTTCGCACAGGGCTCGAAATCTGTCTTCGAAAGGCTTCGCCTCGGCGCCGGACTGCTCGATGACGACGACTTCGAAATCCTCATAGTCTTGAGCCAGGATGGCATCGAGAAGTTCTAGTAGGGCCGGCAGTCGGCGGAAAGAGCGGACCACCACACTGACGCCCGGTGCTCTTTCTTGCTCGCGGCTCACAGGCTCCCATTGCGCTACCCGTGGATGGATTTCAAGTGACGCGGTAGATTCAACAGGACGTCCATATCCTCGACCCTTGCCGGGGGTGCTCGCGATGCTACGCCAAGGTCATGGAAGGTCCCAATCTCACTCCAGCCGGGGGCCAGCTCGGCGCCCAAAACACCTGTTGAGCCCCGGGTGGTGACGGCTGGCGGAGACAATGGCTCTGCGCGCGAACTGCGCCGTGGCGCGAAGGTGAATCTCGCCGCGTATTTGGTTCGGATTGCGCATCCGCCACTGATGATTGCGGTCACCCGCACTTATGGCGCAGCTCCCTGGGGTGAAGTTGCCATCGGCCTCGGCTTGAGCACGGTGCTGCTTCGCATGGGCGCGTTCGG
>JAFDFW010000002.1 GCA_019309605.1 Deltaproteobacteria bacterium
GGCGATTTGGTGCGGCCGGATGGCGAGCAATTGATCGTGCGTCGCCGCGGGCGCCGAGCGTCCCTGATTCAGATTCGAGAGCATTTTATTCCCGAGATGCTGAAATCTGTGGAAGATTTGTAATGGGGGATCCGGGTGAGTGAGTCGAGCCACAATACTTCGGTCGCGTTTTCTGTCTACGACGGAGACGCGTTGCTCAGCAGTGAAACGCTGAGCCAAGAGATCATCAAGATCGGTCGTCTGCAGACGAGCGACATTCGCCTCGATGACGAGAAGGTCAGCCGCATGCACGCGGTGATCGAGGTGACTGGGCCAGGGGAGGTGTTCATCATCGACCTCGGTTCCGCTTCAGGGACGCTCGTCAATGGCGAGAAGATCAACAAGCGGAAGCTGCAGACGGGTGATGAGGTGCAAGTCGGCAACAAGCGACTGCACCTCGACATCATCACCGGGACGGTGGCGGTTGCTTCGAGCCCGCCTGTCGCGATGGCGGCGGGCGGCGGGCGTGCAACCCCTGTCGTAGACGAACGCGCGATGACTGCGATGCTCGACGAAGAGTCGGAGCCGCGGGCTAAAGCCGTGTCGAAGGCGAGCGAGCCGGAAGACGAGTCCGGGCCCAAGTTCAATCCGTTTGCGGTTGGCGCGCAACGCTTGTCGCGTACGCCTTTCGCGAACGCCGCCGCAGAAGAAGGTCCCGAGTACGGCCTCGTCGCGACGACGGCTGCGCTTCCGGCGCACGAGATCGAGACCAACGAGCGTGCCATCGAGGTGTCAGTCATCTGGGGCGAGCGAAACGTTCTCAACGTCGACTACCTGACTCCGCCTCGCGATTACTACGTCGGTGAGCCCAATGGCGAAGACGTCGACTACGTGCTCGGTCATGACGCGATTGGCGTCGATCGAATGCCGCTTTGCGTCGCACAGGGTGCAGGCGTCGCTGCAATCGTTCCCGAGGGGGCGAAGGGCGAAGCGACGATCGGCGATCAGACGCGCTCGTTCGACCTGATGCGCGGCCAGGGAGATTTCCGGCCGAGCTCGACCATCGCTGGCGCGATGGAGTTTCCGGTGCCCGAGGGCGGCTCGGTTCGGATGAAGCACCGCGACTTCACCTTCATCGTCAAAGACGTGAAGGCCGGCAAGAAGGTCGCAGGGCACGCGAAGATCGACGTCCGTCCGATGATCTACGTGGCCGGCGCTGCGCTCTTCGCCAGCCTCGTGCTGACGATGTTCTACTTCCAGCCACCGCGTCCGCGGGGGCTCTCCTCCGACTTGCTGAGCACCGACTCGCGCTTGATCCAGTTCCTCATGGAACCGGAAGAGCTCGAGGAGCCGGAGCCCGAGTGGCTCAACGGAGACGATTCGTCGGGCGGCGGCACGGGCAAGGCTCACGAGGGCGAGCAAGGCCAGATGGGTGATGAGAAGTCCGAGAAGAACAAGAACAAGTACGGCATCCAGGGGCCGGAAGACAACCCCGACCCGGTGATGGCACGCGAGCAAGCCGAGGATCAGGCGAAAACCGCTGGCGTCATCGGCACGCTGAAATCGATGATGGGCTCGTTCAACGCGCCCACCTCGCCTTACGGCGCTGACTTCGCACTTGGCAATGATGCGACGAGTGCGCTCGGCGCGATGACGGGCAACGACATCGGTCAGAACTTCGGCTTCGGTGGCCTCGGGCTGCGCGGCACCGGTCGCGGTGGCGGCGGTCTCGGACAGGGAACCATCGGCATGGGTAATTTCGGCACGATCGGTCGCGGTGGCGGCCGGGGTGACGGCGAGGGCGGCTACGGTCGTGGCGTCGGCGGGTTCCGCGGACGTGCGGGTGGCGTGCCCCAGGTTCGCAGCGGCGGCGCCGAGGTTCGGGGTTCGCTTTCGAAGGAAGTCATCCGACGTGTGGTGCGACGCCACATCAACGAGGTGAAGTTCTGTTACGAGCAACAGCTCAACGCGCGACCCGACCTGCAAGGCCGGGTAACGACGAAGTTCGTGATTTCGCCCACCGGCTCGGTGCAGTCGGCCATGGTCGGAAGCTCGAGCTTGCGGAACGAGGCGGTCGAGAGCTGTATCGTGCGAGCGGTTCGCAGGTGGACCTTCCCGGCGCCTGACGGTGGCGGCGTGGTGATCGTAAACTATCCGTTCCTGCTCGACGCCGCGGGCCAGTGACCCCCGGGTCACGGACCGAAAAGCGAGATTTCCCTCTGATATCCCTGCTTTCCAGGGCCTGTTCCTCCGTTCAGGACAAATGGACTGGTCTGAAACTGGCCAAAAAGGGTGAAACAGCCGAAAAAAGAGCTGTGTTTACTATTGTTGGCCATGCGACAAATGCTGTAGGATTGAAGTGCTTGTGAATTTCCAAGCGCAGGAGGCAAGCATGCGAGCTCAGATGTTCGGGGTTGTTTTGGTGGGTCTAGTCCTGATGGGCGGGAATTGTTCCCGCGCCCGGGTAGAGTCGATGAACGAGATGAATGCGGGGGTCGAACTCGCGCAGATGAAGCGGTTCAACGAAGCTGCCGAGAGCCTGGAAAAGGCCGGGGCGATCGATCCGACGAATCATCAGGCGTACTTCAATCTCGCTATTGTTCAGGTCGAACTGCGCTCGTTCTCGGCGGCGCGTGAGGCGCTCGAGCGGGCGATTGTCGCCAAGCCAGACATGGCGGGTTACCACGAGAAGCTCGGCACGGTGTTGATGGAGCTCGAGGATTGGAAGGGCGCGCAGGCCGCACTCACCAAGGCGCTCGAGATCGACTCATCGTTGTTCAAGGCGCACTTCAAGCTCGGGCGTTGCAGCGAGGAGCTCGAGGATGCCCAGAGCGCGCTGTACCAGTACACCGACGCGATCAAGACCGGTCCTCGGTTCTTGCCGTCGTACTCGGCGCTCGGTCGCCTCTACGCGGACCTTCGCTACGCAGATAACGCCGCACAGGTGTTGAGCGAGGCGCTCAAGGTCGCGATGCCCGGCACCGAAGAGGAGGCGAACATTCATCACCTCTTGGGCACGGTGTATCAGCAGCAGCGCAAGTTCGACGAGGCCATCGCCGAGTTCCAGGCCGCGCTCGGGATCGTGCCGGGGATGGGCGACGCTTTGTTTTCGCTGGGTTGGACGTACGCCCTGCAAGGGAACGACGAGGAGGCAAAGCGCTACCTCGACAAGTACGTGATGATGGCGGGCACGGATGCGCCCGAACACTACGTCAAGGCTGCGCGAGATCGTCTAGCAGAATTGAGAACCGAATCGCCGTAAGGGGGCTGAGGCAAGATGTCGGAAGAACAACTGGGGGATGAGGTTCGGGAACTGACGGCGGACGAGAGCGCCGAGCTCGAAAAGCTCGACGACGCGATCGCCAAGTTCGAGCAGCAGAAGCGATGGTCGGACATGATCCGTTCCATCCTGAGGAAGGCTGAGCTGCTTCAGGCACCGGCGCAGAAAGTGGAGCTGTTCCGCCAGGCGGGGACTCTCTATCTGGAGCGATCGAGCAATCAGGCCGAGGCGATTAAGTGCTTCGAGCAGCTGCTCGAGCACGACGCGCAGGATGGCGACGCGATCGAGCGCCTCAAGCAGATGTATGAGAAGCGCCGCGATTGGGAGAAACTCATTCGCACGATGCAGCGGGAGGTCGATCTTCTTCCGGAAGACGACCGATTGATTCGCTACAGCGAAATGGCCGATCTCGCCACGCAACGGCTGCGCAAGCCCGACGTGTGCATCGAGCTTTGGCAGAAGGTCCTCGAGGGCGATCCGGAGAACCCGAACGCGCTCGACAACCTCGCGCAACTCTATGAGCGCGCCCGCGAGTGGGAGCCGCTCGCCGAGGTGCTGGAGACCCTCGTCGCGAGCGACACCGACGTCGCCTCGATGAAGCAGCAGCTTCAGAAGCTTGGAATGATTTACGCCGACAAGATCGGCAACGACGAAGGCGCTATCGGTGCCTTCAGGAAGCTGCTCGAGCTCGATCCGTCCGATCGCCGGGCACAGGAGCAGCTCAAGCGCCGCTACGTTTCGTTGGGCGCCTGGGACGAACTCGAGACTTTCTACGCCGCCAACGAGAAGTGGGACGAGCTCATCCGCATCGTCGAGCGGCAGGCCGAGGCGCAGGAGACCGGTCCCGAAGAACGCATCCCGCTGCTCTTTAGGGCCGCGCGCCTTTGGGAGGACAAGAAGGGCAAGCCCGATCGGGCGGCCCGCGTGTACGAGAAGATCCTCGGCACCGATCCCGACAACGTGCAGGCCGCCGAGGCCCTGACGCCGATCTACGAAGAGGCGCACGACGCGCGCAAGCTGGTTTCGGTTCTCGAGGTGCGGTTCGCACATGCCGAGGACGATGGAGCGAAGGTCGAGCTTCTCGGGAAGATCGGCCACGTATTCGAGGAGCGCCTGAGGCAGCCCGATGTGGCGTTCGAACGCTACCTCGAAGCGTTTTCGTTGGCGCCGACGCACGACGAGGCGCGCACGGACGTCGAGCGACTGGCAGAGGAAATGAACGGCTGGGACCGCCTGGTATCCGGCTTCGAGTCGGCGATCGAGGGCGTTTCCGATCCGCATCAGGCTGTCCCGATCCGTCTGAGCTACGGCCAAACCTTGGCCCAGCTCGATCGAATTGACGACGCAATCGACCAGTTCCGGCTCGTCTACGAGCTCGAGAGCGACAACCTGGGTGCGATCAACGCGCTTGGAGAACTGTACCTACGAACCGAGCGCTTCCGCGACCTGTTGGACGTCTACGCACGCGGGATCGAGCTCGAGCAGGATCCGGAAATCCGCCTCGGGATCGCGTATCGACGCGCTCAGCTTTTTGCTGAAGCACTGAACGACACCGACAAGGCCATCGAAGCGTTCGAGGGGATCATCGACGAGTACGGGGTGGAGCAGGTCGACGCCTGTCGCGACCTCGAGAAGCTCTACGAGAATGAGTCGCGCTGGCAGGAGCTTGGACAGCTTCTCGAGCGGCGTATCGAGGCCGACCCGGAGAGCCACGAGGAGCTCGCTGCGCTCAAGTTCCGCCTGGGCCGGGTCTGCGAGTCGCAGATGCAAGACAAGGCGCGCGCCGTGGACTTGTACCGCGAGGTGCTCTCGCTCATGGCTGAGCACGACGGCGCGCAGGCGCGGCTCGAGCAGCTGCTCGATGACGACGAGGTGGCGGCCGAGGCATCGCGAGTCCTCGAACCCATCTACGAGATGAGCGAGAACTGGGGTCCCTACGTCAATGCTCTTCGAGTTCAGCACCGCTTCAGCAGTGCGCCACAACAGAAGCTTCAGCTGCTCACTCGGGTCGCCGACACGTACTTCCAGTACATCGGAGACACGGAGCGGGGGTTTGTTTCGCTATGTGAGGCGTTCCGCGAGATGCCGTCGGACACGGGCACCTTGCAGCGTCTCGACATGCTTGCCAGCGAGCACGAGCTGTTTGAGGCAGTGGCAGAGCTCACGGGCGATCTGGCCGCGAACGTCGAAGACGTCTCGTTGAGCCGCTCGCTCTGGATCAAGACCGCGCAGATTCATGAAACGCAGCTCCAGAACATGGAGGCGGCCGTTTCGGCGTACCGCAAGGTGCTCGAAGCGGATCCCGGGGACTTCGAGGTGCTTGGTGCGCTCGATGCGCTCTACCGCAGCTCGCAGCGATGGCACGAACTGGTGGGCGTCCTTCGGGCTCGTGCCGAGGCGCACTCGGAGCCGGACGACAAGATCGGTGTTCTGGCCGAGATGGCTCGCACGCATTCCGACCTGCTGGACGAAGCGGACCAGGCGATCGCGTTGCAGAACGAGATTCTCGAGCTCGATCCGACCAACCGTGGCGCGCTGAGCGCGCTCGACGACCTGCTCGCTCGACAGGGCTTGTGGAGTGACCTGGTCGATAATGTTGAACGCCAGTTGTCGATGCACGACGACCCACACGAACAGACGGTGCTCCTCCTTCGTCTCGCGGAGATTCGTGAAGAGCGCATGGGGTCGACCGATGCGGCCGTCGAGATTTACCGCGACGTGTTGGCCAACGATGCAAGTAATCCTGCGGCACTTGGCGCCCTCGAGCGGCTGCTCGAGTCGACGGAGCATCAAGCAGCCGTCGCCGACATCCTCGAACCGATCTACAAAGATGGAGGGGCGTCGGGGCGGCTCGTCGACGTGTACGAGATTCAAGCGCACCATGCGACCGCTCCCGAGCGGCGCCTCGGGCTGTTCAACGAAATCGCCAAGCTGCAGGAGTTCTCGCTGAGCGACCTGCACGGCGCCTTTGAGAGCTACGCTAGGGCGTTCCGGGAGGACCCGGGCCACCCGAAGTCGAAAGAGGAGCTCGAGCGCGTCAGCGCCGCAGTGGGAGCGTCGGATGCGCTTGCCGGTGTGTACGAGCAGGTGGTGTCGTCCTTGGACGACCCGCAACTCGCCACGGGGCTGCTTCTGCGCGCTGCGGAGATCCGCGAGGAAGACCTTGGTCAACTCGACCGTGCAGTCGAGCACTACCAGAAGATTCTCGAGATCGACGAGGAGCATCACCATTCGGCCGATGCGTTGGAGCGCTTGTTCCAGCAGGCCGAGCGCTATGAAGACCTCGCCGGGATCTACCGCCGCAAGGCGCGCATGCTGCCTTCGCCGACCGACCAACGCGAGCAGCTCGTCAAGGCGGCCGCGATCTATGAAGATATTCTCGACAAGCCTTCCGACGCGATCGCGGTGCACCAGCAGGTGCTCGAGATCGACCCGGCCGACCTGGAGTCGCTCGACCGTTTGATCGAGCTGCAGACGCAGCTTGGCAAGTGGTCGTCGTTGCTCGAGACCTACGAGCGCAAAGCCGAAGTGGTTGCCGACCCGGACGCTCGCAAGGAGATCTTCACGGCGATGGGCCGCGTTTACGAAACGCAGCTCGACGATGCCGACAAGGCGATCGACGTGTACCAGCGGGTTCTGGAGATCGATCCGGACGACCTGCCGGCACTGGGCCATCTGGACGGTTTGTTCGAGCAAACCGCGCAGTGGCGGGACCTCCTGCAGGTCATGGAACGTCAGTCCGAGCTCGTGGCCGAAGACGATGCGCGCATCGAGCTTCGCTTCCGAATCGGTGAGCTCTGGCGGCGGCACCTCGAGGACCCCACGCAGGCGATCGAGATCTACCGCGACATCTTGGCGGGGGCGCCCGACCATCAGAAGACGCTCGACGCGCTGACGACGATGACCACAGACGCCGTGGAGCCATTGGCCGCGGCCGAAGCTCTCGAGCAGGTCTACCTAGCGGCGGGCGAGTATCGAAAACTAACGGACGTTCGCGAAGTGCAGGTCCGTTTCACCGAGGATCCGGCCGAGCGCGTGGAGATGCTTCAGCAGCTCGCCGAGATCTACGAGATCCAGCTCGAGGATCCGCCTTCGGCGTTCAGCGCCTTCGTCCGGGCGCTTCCGCTCGACGGACGCAACGAGCTCACCCTGTCGTCGCTCGAACGCCTGGCCGAGCAAACCGGTAGTTGGCATGAAGCGGCTTCGCGTTATGACGCGGAAGTGCAGAAAATGCGTGAGGAATCTCCCGAAGAGGTTGCTCATCTTGCCAAGCGCTCCGCCGTGATCAACGAGGTCCAGCTCGACGACATCGACGCGGCGATTTCACGCTACCAGTTCGTCGTGGACGTGGACTCGGCGGATGTCGACGCCATCGAAGCGCTCGACCGGCTCTATGAACAGACCGAGCGCTGGGATGACTTGGCGGCAACGCTTCAAATGGAGGCAGCGATCGCCACGACGCCGGAGGACGTTCTGAACCTCCAGTTCCGCACAGGGCAGGTCTTCCAGAACCAGCTCGGGAACATGGAGTCCGCAATCGAGCAGTACCGTGAAATCATCGCGGCCGCGCCCGAGTACTCGCCCGCCGTCTCTGCACTCGAAGACCTGTTCTCGAGCGGCGTGCGGCCGCTGGAGATCGGCGAGGTGCTTGAACCGCTCTACCGCATGCAGGGCAACTGGGGTCAGTTGCTGAGCGTGCAAGAGGTCCAGGTCGAGCATCAGAGCGATCCGATCGAGCGCGTCGTCATGATGCACCGGCTCGCAGAGATCGCCGAGGACAAGGCCGACGACCATGGCCGCGCGTTCCAGTGGATGCAAAAGGCGCTGCTCGAGGATCCGAGCCACGATCATTCGCTCGGTGAGGCAGAGCGCCTTTCGGCGATCGTCGACGGCTGGAACCAACTGGCGACCACGTACGCCAACGGGATTCAGCACACCGGAGACCCGCTTAGCAAAGCGGAGCTCGGCCGCCGTCTCGCCAAGGTCTACGAGGAACAGCTTCACGATCTGGAGCGCGCCGAAGAAACCTATCGGTTCGTGCTCGGCGTCGACGACCACGACGAGAACGCGCTCGAGGCACTCGATCGTATCTATACCCAGCACGGGGCACACCGTGCGCTCGCACAGGTGCTTCGCAAGCGAATCGAAGGTTCCAACAACGGTTCCGAGCTGATCGACCTTCACTACCGCCTCGGCACGGTCCTCCAGCAACGGCTCGGATGTACCGAAGATGCCGTCGAGGTCTTCACCACGCTCCTCAACGATCACGACTCCGAACACGCGCAGACGATCCAATCGCTGCAGGGCATCTACGCCAACCTCGAACGTTGGCCGGAACTCTTCGCAAGCTTCGAAAAAGAGCTGAGCATCGCGCTCGGTGACTCGCAGCAGGCCGAGGTGTTTGCACGCATGGCCAAGCTGTCGTCCAACCGGCTCCGCGATCCGGAAAAGGCCATCGGCCTGTGGCAGCGAGTTCTCGACCTCCGCGGGGAGGACTCCGAGGGGCTGAATGCACTCGGCGACATCTACGCGTCGCAGGGCAACTGGCGCGACCTAGTCGACGTTCTCGAACGCGAGGCGGCGATTGCCGACGACGACACCTTCCGCATTCAGGTGTACTCCGACCTCGCAAGGGTCTGGTACGAGAAGCTGGAGCGCGAGCGCAACGCGATCGAGAACTGGGAGCGGGTGCTCGACATCGATCCGGGCAACACCTACGCCCTGTTTAGCATTGCCGAAATTCAGCGCGCCGGCGGCCAATCGCGTGAGCGTGCAGACACCCTGCAGCGGATTATCGACGTCGGCGCGGCGACCCTCGAAGACGCCGACCTGGTCACCGTCTACATGCAGCTCGGTCACATTTACGGAAATGAGCTGCAGCAGCCGAGCGATGCGGCCGAAGCCTATCGCAGCGTTCTGACCATCGATCCGGCCTTCTTCGAGGCGCTGGACTCGCTTGAACTCATTCATCGTGACCAGAACGAATGGGAAGACGCGATCGACGTGATGGAGCAGCGGGCGCAAGCCCTCGTCGATCCGCAGGAGAAGCTTCGCCAGCTCATCTCGGTCACCGAGCTCTGGGAAAGCGAAGTCGAGAACAAGGACGGTGCCGCAGGCGCATTCGGTCGCATTCTCGATGTCGACCCCATGCACGAATACGCGTTCTCCGAGTTGCAGTCGCTGCACAAGGAGGCTGAGCGTTGGGACGAGCTGATCGACCTCTACGTCACTCGCATCGAGGCCACGGAAGATCGCGACGAGCGCATCGAGCTCTTGCGCGCGGCCGCCAGGGTGTACGAGGACCAACTCGACAGTGGCGATCAGGCGTACCACACGCTCTACATCGCTTGGACCGAGGACTTCGCGAACAAGAACACGGCCGTCGACCTCGAGCGGGTGACCGCCGCGAACGAGAAGTGGAACGAGCTGCTGACCTCGGCCAACAAGGTGTTGCAAGAGGGGCATGAGCCCGAAACGCAGATCGCGATCTGTCTCTGCTGCGCGAAATGGTACGGGCAGGATCTTGGACACCCGGAGTACGCGATTCCGTACTACGAGCAGATTCGAGCTCTCGACCCGAGCAACGCCAAGGCCTGGTGGCAGCTCGGCGACCTGTACGAAACCACACAGCAATGGGACAAGCTCGCGCAGGCGCTTGCGAAGCTGGTTGAGCTCACCGGCGACGACGAGGTCAAGGCCAATACCTACGTTCGCATGGGTGACCTGGCCGATGACCGCTTCGCCATGCGGCAAGAGGCGGAGGACTACTACCGCCGGGCGCTGCACCTGCAGGGCAAGCACGTCGGTGCGTTGGAGGCGCTGGAGCGCATCTACCGCGAGGACGGCCGTTCCAATAAGCTGCTGAACATCCTCGAGCGCAAGGCGGAGGCCGTCCAGGATACGGACAGCATCGTGTCGGCGCTGTTGCAGGTCGCTGAAGCCTATGAAGAGCGTTTCAACGACCCGAAGGCAGCGATCGAGAATTACGAGAGGGCGGCCGAGCTGTCACCTTCGGACCTCAGCGCGCTTCGAGGTTTGGAGCGTTTGTATTCTCAAGAGGGCTGTTATCAGGATCTGATCGGCATTCTCGAACGGGAATACGAGGTCGTCGCGACCGAGCGCGAGCGGATCGAGATCCTCATGCGACTCGCTCAGATGTGGGTTCAGGAGTTCCACAAGCCGGAGAACGCGGCGGAGCGCCTGGAACAGGTCTTGGATATCGACCCGCTCCACGACGATGCGCTTTGTGAGCTCGAGCAGCTCTACCGGACGATGCAGCGCTGGGACGACTTGGTGCGCACTTACGACCGTCACGCGAACTCGACCTCGGACAGCGAAGAGCGGGCTCGTATCTTCCGTGAGCTCGGGCAGCTCTACGCCTCGCACAAGGACGACGCCGAGCAGGCGATCGACAGCTACCTGAACGCGCTCAATCTCAACGAGCAGGACATCTTCAGCCTGCAGGCGCTGACGAAACTGTACGAGGGCAAGGGCGATTACTCGGCGGCTCTGGACATGATGGGCCAGCTTGCAGCCGTCCTAGACGACCCAGCCGACCAGGTGGCGCTCAAGCACCGCATGGGCCGGATTCTCGACCAAGAGCTCGGGGACCGTGTCTCGGCGTTGGAGCAGTTCCAAACAGCGATCGATCTGGACCCGGCGCACCTCCCGTCGCTCGAAGCGATGCGGGGCATTCACGTCGATTCCGGCGACTGGGTGGCCGCCGCCCGCACCCTCGGTCTCGAGATCGAGCATACCGAAAACGATAGGATTCGGGGCGTCAGGCTCGTCGAACTAGGCCGCATTCGCGCGGAGAAGCTGGATGACGAAGCTGGCGCGGTTCAGGCCTTCGAAGCGGCGTCTGCGGCCGACCCGAACAACGAGGATGCCTTGTTGCCGCTGGTCGATTCGTACGTCTCGAACGACCGACACGAGGATGCCTTCCCGCTGCTCCAGATTCTGGTTCAGCGCTCGGACAAGCGCGACACGGACGAGCAACATCGGCTTGCGTCGATGTTGGGCGAGACAGCGACGAAGCTCGGCCACGCCGATGAAGCCGTCAGCGCCTACGAGCGGGCCTACGCGATCGACAACGACGATTCGGCGGCGCTCAAGGGCTTGGCTGGAAGCTACTTCCGCGCCGAGCGATGGGACGACGCGTTCAAGTACCATCAGTTGCTGCTGGTCCAACACCGCGATGCACTCGGCCGCGACGAGATCACCGAGGTCTTCTATAGGCTCGGCGTCGTCAAGCGAGAGCAGGGCGAGGATAAGAAGGCGCGCAACATGTTCGACAAGTCGCTCGAGGAGGACACGCATTTCGTGCCCGCCCTCCAAGCGATGGTCGACCTGCAGACAGCAGAGGGCGATTGGGAATCGGTCGTCCAGTACAAGAAGCGCATTCTCGATGTCGCCGACGAGCCTTCGGCACGAGCCAAGCTTCTAGTCGAGCTGGGCGACCTTTGGCACGAGAAGCTCGAGAATCCGGATGGCGCCGCGGAGGCGTTTACCGAGTCGCTCGACATCGAGCCCGACAACCACGTCGTGCTTCACAAGCTCCTGGTGGCCTTCCAGGCTGCCGGGCGTTGGTCCGAGGCCATCGACATCATTGAGCGCGTTTGCGGTCTCGAGGAGCGGGACGAGGCCAAGGCCAAATACACCTACACGATCGGCGTCATCCTACGCGACAAGCTGGAGGATGAAGACGCGGCTCTCGAGCGCTTCAACGAAGCGCTCGACTTCGACAGCACTCAGCTAAAGCCCTTCGAAGCGGTCAACAAGCTGCTCAACGAGCGCAAGGATTGGAAGGCGCTCGAGCGTGCGTATCGCAAGATGCTCCACCGCATCATCAATCAGGGCAACACGGACCTCGAGCACAACCTCTGGCACACCCTCGGCATCATCTATCGGGACCGTCAGCGCAACTTCGATGCGGCGGCGGAGTCGTTCCAGATGGCTGCCGGGCTCAAGCCTGACAATGCCGTCGAACACGAGATTCTCGCCGAGCTCTACGCCACGATGCCGGACAGGACGGAGGAGGCCATCGCGGAGCATCAGTGGCTTCTCGCTGCCGACCCGAACCGGCTCGATTCGTACCGGGCTTTGTATAAGCTCTACTTCGACGCGCGCGCCTACGACAAGGCGTGGTGTATCGCCCGCACACTGACCTACTTCCAGAAGGCGGACGAGGAGCAGCAGAAGTTCTACCAGCAGTACAAGCAGGATCGGGAGATCCAGCCCAAGACGCGGCTCACCAACGAGAATTGGGTCAAAGACCTGATGCACGCCGATCAGGACCTCTACATCTCCAAGATCATGGAGGTGATTGCTCCTGCGGTTCGCGCATCGCTGGCTGTGACCGACAAGAAGCTCAACCTGCACAAGCGGAAGCCCGAAGACCTCGCCAACCCGAGCCTCGCGCTCGCGCGGCAGTTCAAGCTGGCGCAGGACGTGCTCAACGTGTCCATTCCGGTACGCCTCTTCATTCAGAAGGAGCTGTCCGGCGCGCTTCGCGACGAGTCACGGAGCAACCCGCCGGCGATCATCACCGGCTACACGCTTCTCTCGGGCTACCGTCCTGTCGACCTCGCGTTCGTGTGCGGGCGTCACCTGACGTACTACCGTGGCGAGCATTTCATTCGCACGATGTACAGCTCGCACACCGAGCTCAGGACGCTCCTGCTGGCCGCCATGCGTGTGGCTGGCATGGGAGGCGGCGACGCCAGCGTGGAGTCCACTGCCAAGCAGCTGGCGAAGCACATGGATCAGGCGCGTCTCGACGTGCTCAAGCAGGTCGTTCGCAAGTTCGTCGACGCCGGTGGTCAGGCGGACATCAAGCGCTGGATGCAGGCGACGGAGGTCACCTCGCTTCGCGCCGGGCTGCTTCTGTGCGACGACGTCGACACGGCGGTCCGCATGACCCAACAAATCGCATCCGAGTCCACGGCCGACCTCGCCCCGCGCGACAAGGTCAAAGAGATCGTCATCTACAGCATCTCGGAGAGCTACTTCAGCCTCCGCGAGCAGCTTGGCATTCAGATCAAGGTCTGAACTGGCCGAGCGTGCACGGGGCCCTGTGATGTGACAGGGCTTGTGCATGCTGGCGTTCGAGCTGCAAACCGAAGCTGACACGCTCGCCCTGGCGCGGTCCCTTGCGGCTGTGCTCGAGGGCGGCGATGTGGTTGGCCTCGAGGGCGGGCTCGGGGCGGGCAAGACGACCTTCGCGCGCGGGGCGGTGCATGGGCTCGGCGTGCCGGAGGAGACGGCTGTGACCAGCCCCACCTTCGCGCTGCTGCATCAGTACGAAGGGCGTCTGCCCGTCGCCCATGCGGACTTCTACCGTCTCGGCGGCGAGGGAGAGGTCGAGGAACTGGGTGTCGACGAGCTACTCGAAGAGGGGGCAGTGCTGCTGGTCGAGTGGGGCCGGAAGTTCTCCGGCATGGCGGCCCGCACGGTGCTGTGGGTGGAGCTCGAGATCGTCTCGGACGTAGCTCGGCGCGCTTGTTTGCGTGCGCAGGGCGTTCGCGGCGATGCGATCATCGGCGCCCTCAGTAAGTGAGTTTCGACATGAAGGGTTCCCGGTTGCAGGGCACTAGGGGCTCTGGTAAGTGCGCGCGAACGTTCAGGTAGAACCAACGCGATGCCCCGCCGTGATGACATTGAAAGCATCCTTCTGATTGGGTCGGGGCCGATCGTAATTGGGCAGGCCTGCGAGTTCGATTACTCCGGCACCCAGGGCGCCAAGGCGCTCAAAGAAGAGGGCTACCGGATCATTCTGGTCAACTCGAACCCGGCGACGATCATGACCGATCCGGAGTTCGCGGATCGGACCTACGTAGAGCCGCTCACCCCGGAGATCCTCGAGGCGATCATCGAACGGGAGAAGCCGGATGCAGTCCTTCCGACCCTCGGTGGGCAGACCGCATTGAACCTCGCGTTGGCGCTTGCTGACCGGGGCATCCTCGAGAAGCACGGCGTGGAGCTGATCGGCGCGAACGTCGATGCCATCCGCAAAGCTGAAGAGCGCGAGCTGTTCAAGGCCGCCATGGACAAGATCGGCCTCGGCAGCGCGCGCGCGGGCGTGGCTCGAACCATCGAGGATGCCCACGAAATCGCGGAGGACATTGGCTTCCCGATCATCTTGCGGCCGTCGCTGACGATGGGCGGCTCGGGCGGCGGCGTGGCCTACAACAAGGCCGAGTTTGACGCGGCGATTCGTTGGGCGTTCCAGTGCAGCCCGATTCACGAGTGCCTGGTCGAAGAGAGCCTGATCGGTTGGAAAGAATACGAGCTCGAGGTCATTCGGGACAATGTCGACAACTTCGGCGTCATCTGCACAATCGAGAACTTCGACCCAATGGGCGTTCACACCGGTGACTCCATCACGGTGGCGCCGGCCATGACGCTCACCGACCGCGAGTATCAGCGCCTTCGCAACGCTGCCCGCGCGATCATCACCGAGATCGGTGTCGACACGGGCGGCTCCAACATCCAGTTCTCCGTCAACCCCGCCGACGGCCGGATGATCGTCATCGAGATGAACCCACGCGTTTCGCGTTCGAGCGCGCTTGCCTCGAAGGCCACCGGCTATCCGATCGCCAAGATCGCGGCCAAGCTCGCCGTTGGATACCGCCTCGACGAGCTCCAAAACGACATCACTGGGACGAGCGCCGCGTTCGAGCCCACCATCGATTACGTCGTCACGAAGATTCCTCGCTTTGCCTTCGAGAAGTTTGCCGGCGCCGACCCGCGCCTGACGACGCAAATGAAGTCGGTGGGAGAGGCGATGGCGATCGGCCGCACCTTCAAGGAGTCGCTCCAGAAGGCGGCGCGGTCGTTGGAGACGGGCAGGGACGGGCTGACCTCGCTTCTCGAGAGGGTCGACTACCGCGACCTCACCGCGCAGGTCCGGCGCCTCGTCGAAACGGGCGAAGCGATGAACACCGCGAAGCCCATGTTGGCGGACTTGCCTGACCCCACCGACGAGGAGCTTCGGGAATCGATTCTCGACCTCATTCGAACTCCCCTGGCTGACCGCCTCTGGTATATCGCGGACGGCCTTCGCGTCGGACTCACCGTCGAGGACATCCACGGTGCCACTGACATCGACGTCTGGTTCCTCGAGCAAATGCGCCAGATCATCGCTTTCGAGCAGTCGTTGAAAGCCTCAGCGGGCGATCCGCTCACAGAAGGGGTGCTCCGCAAGGCCAAGGAGCTGGGATTCAGCGACGGTCAACTCGCGGCGATCCGCGGCAACAAAGCCGAGGACGTTCGCGCGCAACGGACGACTCTCGGAATCGAGCCGGTCTACTCGCGGGTCGACACCTGCGCCGCGGAGTTCCCCGCGCTCACCCCGTACATGTATTCGACTTGGGGCCTCGAAAGCGAGGCGCGTGTCACCCGCGACAAGAAGAAAGTCATGATCCTCGGAGGCGGCCCCAACCGCATCGGTCAGGGGATCGAGTTCGACTACTGCTGTGTGCACGCCTCGTTCGCCCTCAAAGAGATGGGCTTCGAGACCATCATGGTGAACTGCAATCCCGAGACCGTGTCCACCGATTACGACACTTCGGACAAGCTCTACTTCGAGCCGCTGACGTTCGAGGATGTGATGCACATCGTCGAGATGGAAAAGCCGGATGGCATCATCGTTCAGTTCGGCGGACAAACGCCGTTGAAGCTCGCCGTGCCTCTCTCGCAACAGGGGGTGCCTATCCTCGGCACCTCGGCCGATGCGATTGACCGTGCGGAGGATCGGGAGCGATTCGAGGAGCTGCTCACCAAGCTCAACCTCGCTCGTCCGCGCGGCGGCATCGCCAAGGGCACCAAGGACGCCTTCGCGGTTGCGGAGCGGATCGGCTTCCCGGTTGTGGTTCGGCCGAGCTACGTGCTCGGTGGGCGCGCAATGGAAATCGTCCACTCTCAGGAAGAGCTGGCGCGATACATGACCGTCGCCCTCGAAGCGGTCGCCGACGCCGGGACACAGACCATCCTCGTTGATGAGTTCTTGAAAGACGCGATCGAAGTTGACGTCGACTGTGTTTCCGACGGCAAGGACGTGGTCATCGGCGGACTGCTACAGCACATCGAGGAGGCGGGGATTCACTCCGGGGATTCGTCCATGGTGCTTCCCGCCCATGCGCTTCCGCCCGACGTCCTCGCCACCCTGCGCTCGTCGACGCGCTCGCTCGCGTTGGAGCTCGGGGTGGTCGGCTTGATGAACGTCCAGTTCGCGGTTCGCGGGAGCGCAGTCTTCATCATCGAGGTCAACCCGCGCGCGTCGCGAACGATTCCATTCATCAGCAAGGCCATCGGCGTGCCGCTCGCTAAGATCGCCGCCAAGGTGATGGCGGGCGCAACACTTCGTGAGCTCGGCTACACGCGCGAGATCGTGACGAGCCACATTGCCGTCAAAGAGTCGGTCTTCCCATTCACCAAGTTCCCCGGGGTCGACACGATTCTCAGCCCCGAGATGCGCTCCACCGGCGAGGTGATGGGCATCGCTGACAACTTCCCCGATGCGTTCTACAAGGCGCTGCTTTCCGCGTACTTGGAGCTCCCCGACCAGGGGAAGGTCTTCATCAGCGTGAAGGAAAACGACAAGCCCGCCGCAGCCGACCTCGCGCGGCGCTTGAAGGATCTGGGTTTCGATATCATCGCGACGAAAGGGACCCGCGAGATGCTCGAGCGTGCCGGGGTGGAAGCGGAGAACGTCCACAAGGTGGGCGAGGGCCGTCCCCATATCGTCGACCTCCTACAAAATGGCGATATCGCCCTCGTCTTCAACACCACCGAGGGCGCGAAGGCCATTCGTGACAGCCGCTCCATGCGCCGCCAAACGGTGTTGAGCGACGTGCCGTACTTCACCACGATCGCCGCTGCGGTTGCCACGGTCGACGCCGTCGAAGCGCGACGCCTCAGGCCACCGTCGGTCTGCTCGATTCAGGAGTACCACGCGCGCACCAGCGAGCTCGCGACGCTGCGGCCGCCCAAGCGCTAGCTTTGGGTTGCCTTATTTCCGAGCACAGTTTACGAGGATGGGATGGACCGGGTTCCGATGACCCCCGAAGGGCATGCCGCGCTCACCGCCGAGCTCATCGCGCTCAAAGCGGAGCGGCCGAAGATCTCCCAGGAGATCGGGATTGCTCGCGATCACGGTGATCTCAAAGAAAACGCGGAGTATCACGCTGCCAAAGACAAGCAGGGCATGTGCGAGGCCCGCATCGCGGATATCGAAGACAAGCTCTCACGGGCCGAGGTCATCGACCCTTCGACGCTCAGTGGCGACAAGGTGAAATTTGGCGCCTTCGTCGAGCTCGAAGATATGGATAACGGGACGGTCGTGACCTACCGCTTGGTCGGGCCCGCCGAGTCCGACCTGCAACAGGGCAAGATCTCGATCACCTCGCCGGTGGCGCGCGCCATCGTCGGCAAGGAAGTCGGCGACGAAGTCCAAGTCCAAACTCCGGGCGGCGTTCGCAACTACGAAGTCAGCGACGTCCGCTGGGGCTGAGGAAAGTCCGGGTCCAAGAGAGCGAGCGCTGGTGCCTACACTGCTCGAACATCCTGTCGAAACCTTGCCTGGAATCGGCCCCACGACGGGTGCGCATCTGCGCAAGCGTGGGTACGAATCGGTGGGCGACCTTCTGTGGCTGTTGCCCCGCGGCTACGACGACCAACGCCAACCCACGCCGATTCACTTGCTCCAGGACGGCGACTACGCGGTCGTCGAGGGTGTAGTTCGAAGGGCTCGATCCTTTCCGCGCGGCGGGCGTATGGGCTTCGAGGCCCGGCTCGAACCCGACGACCAAGCTCCGGAGCACGACGGCTACCGCGAGCTGAAGCTGGTTTGGTTTCAAGCGATTCCAGGGCTCGGCCGGCGCTTCGTGGAGGGCGAGACGGTTCGAGTTGCAGGAAGGGTTCAAGACTATCGCGGTACGGCTTCGATCGCGCATCCCGAGTCGCTCGCGGCTGACGCGCCGGGGACCATAGAGCCCCGCTACCCAGAGATTCCAGGCGTTCGTCGGAAGGCCCTGCGGCGGGCGGTGCGCGCAGCGGTTGACCGTGCGGTCGCGGCGGTGCCCGACCTGATTCCACCGGCGCTGCGGGCCGAGGTCGGAGCATGCACCGTCGGTGAGGCGTTGACTGCGATCCACGTTCCGGATCCCGTCACGTTCGACGCGGAGGTCGAGGCCGAGCCTCCGACGCCCGCGCACGGGAGGCTCGCGCTCGAAGAACTCGTGCTGTGGGAGCTAGCCCTGCGGTCGCGTCGCGCTTCGGAGCGCGGCGGTGTGGCTCGACGGTTCGAGATCGAGCCGGCGGTGCAGTCGGCCTGCGCTGCGTTCCCGTTCGAGCTCACCGAAGCGCAGAATAGGGCCGTGGCGGAGGTGAGCGGGGCGCTGATGAGCGAAACGCCGATGCGCCGTTTGCTCCAGGGTGACGTCGGATGTGGCAAGACGGCGGTCGCGATGGTGGCTTGCGCCCAGGTTGCTGCCGGCGGCGCGCAGACCGTGTTCTTGGCTCCGACGGAGCTGCTTGCCGACCAGCATGCAGAGACTTTGAGGCCCACGGCCGAGGAACTCGGGCTCCGTCTGGGCGTTTTCACCGGTGCTCTGAGTAAGGATCAGCGCCGCTCGATGCTCGACCGCCTGGCCACCGGGGCGCTTGATGTCGTGGTCGGAACGCACGCGCTTTTGAGCGGAGAGGTTCGCTTCGCCGACCTAGGACTGGTCATCGTCGATGAGCAGCATCGCTTCGGCGTCGCCCAGCGCCTCCGCCTCGGTACCCGCGGGGCGACTCGCCGTCCGCACCTCCTCGTCATGACGGCGACGCCGATTCCGCGAAGCCTCGCGTTGGTTCTCTATGCGGGGCTCGAGTTGACGACGATCGATGCCAAGCCGCCGGGGCGGGTTCCAGCGACGACCAAGATGATGTCACGCACAGAGCGTGTTCCGGTGTTTCGCCAAATCGAACGCGCGCTCGAGGCAGAGGGCAGGGCCTTCGTGGTGTGTCCAGCGATCTCTGCGTCGGACGAATTGGTGGGTGTCGACCGAACCTTCGACGAAATGAAGGCGCAGTTTGGAGACGACCGCGTCGGTCAGATTCACGGCCGCCTTTCCGGTGAGGAGCGTCGCGCGCTGATGCAAGCATTTCGAGAGGGCGAGCTTCAGGTGCTGGTGGGGACGACCGTGCTGGAGGTCGGTGTCGACGTCCCGACGGCCAACATCATGGTTGTCGAACAGGCAGAGCGCTTTGGGCTCGCACAGCTTCATCAGCTTCGAGGGCGAGTCGGGCGCTCGGGTCAGCGAAGCGCTTGCCTGCTCACCTTCGGCGAGCCACTGACCAGCGAAGCCGAGGCGCGTCTTCAGGCGCTGTGCGACACCGACGATGGCTTCCAACTCGCCGAACGCGACCTCGAACTACGGGGCCCGGGTCACCTTTTTGGGTACCGCCAATCCGGGGCGAGTGGGCTGCAGTTCGCCAACCTCGCCAAGGATCAGAGCCTGCTTCAACGCGCGGGCGATCTGGCGGACCGCATCATCGGGGCCGATCCGGAACTATCCGCGCCCGAGCATGCCGCCGCCCGCGCGGCCGTAGAGCGCTGGGAACGCAACGCCTCGGTCCGCGAAGACGCCGGCTGAGGACGGAGCGCTTCTCACCGGGTTCTTGACCCTTTCGCAGGACCCAGGTAGTTCCGAATCATGCCGCTGGTTCACCACACGCAGCGCGAAGTCACCCTCAAGATCGTCTACTATGGCGTCGGGCTCGGGGGCAAGACCACCAACCTCGAGACCATCCACGCGCAGACGCGGCCGGAGTCCCGGGGCAAGCTCGTATCGGTGAACACCGAGGCCGAGCGCACGCTCTTCCTGGACTTCCTGCCACTGCGGCTTGGCAAGTTCCGCGGTTACACCGTGCGTCTTCATCTCATTTCCGTCCCCGGCCAAATCGCCCAGGACTCCACTCGCCAAATGGTGCTCCGTAACGTCGACGGCGTCGTTCTCGTGGTCGACAGCCAGGCCGAGGCCGTCGAAGGCAACAACTACGCCATCCGCAACCTCGACTACAATCTGCGGCAAGACGGAACCGACCCGGATCGAATCCCCATGGTCGTTCAGTACAACAAACGCGACCTTCCGGGCGTCCTCGATGTCGACGATCTGGCCGAACGGCTCGGCGTCCCAGAGGGCATCCCCGAGCTCGTGTCTTCGGCTCGTGACGGCTGGGGTGTCTTTGAAACGGTCAAGTCGATCGTACGCGTGTGCATGCATCAACTCGGTGACCCGCGCTTGAAGGGCGAAGGTCGCGTCGAGTGCTTGCTCGACGAGCCGCGGGACCGCTTTTACCCGAGCGGCCCCGTGTCGATGATCCACGCGCTGGTGCCCCAAGAAGCAGACGAGCAAGAGCTGGAGCTCGATGAGCTCGAGCTCGTGAGCGGCTAGGCCCATGAAGTGCGCACGCCGACGCTGCCACCGGCGACCCAGACCAATACCTTCCTGGTCGGCACGAAGGAGGCCGTGCTCGTCGAGCCGGCCACGCCGTATCGCGAAGAGCAGGACCTGATGGTCCAATGGGTTCAGGCCGCCCGTTTACGCGGTGTGGAGCCCGTGGCGATCCTCGCCACGCATCATCATCCCGACCACGTGGGCGGCGCGATGGCGCTCCGCGAACGGCTTCAACTGCCGCTCTGGGCCCACGCCATGACCGCACAGCGCCTCGACGGCATCGTCGAAATCGACCGCCTGATTCAAGAAGGCGAACGAATCGAGCTCGACGGCCCGACCCCGACCGCGCTGACGGCGATTCACACCCCCGGCCACGCGCCGGGGCACCTGTGCTTCATCGACGAGGCAAG
>JAFDFW010000590.1 GCA_019309605.1 Deltaproteobacteria bacterium
CGACCTCGCATTCGATGTGGGCGAGTCGGTGTCGTTGCCGCGCGCGGAGATCGACGCCTTGGTCGCGCTCATCGAGCGGTTGGGCGCGCGCAGCTCGGTGTCGACGGTGCATGCGCACGCGGTCCCAGGCCCATGGGACAAGGCAGAAGGCGTGGCGCGCGCGCTTGGCGACGTGCTCGGCCTCGATCTGAGTAGCGAGCTCGAGCGTTGGGTGTTCGTCGGCGACAGCGGCAACGACGCAGCGGCGTTCGAGCGCTTCCCGAAGAGCGTCGGCGTGGCGAACGTCCGGGAACACTTGGACCGGCTCCCCGTGCAGCCGCGCTATGTCACCGACGGCGACCGGGGCCGTGGGTTTACGGAGCTTGCTGCCCACCTGACGGATGGCCGTGGCTAAGCGCAAGCAGCCGCGCGGCGCCGCCGGATCCGAAGCGCACTACGAAGATGGGCGCTACTACGACCAAGCGTACCGCCGGCGCCGGCACGACGTTCGTTTCTACACTGGCCTGGCGGTCGAGTCGGGTGGGCCTGTGCTCGAGCTCGGCGCAGGCACCGGTCGCGTGGCGCTCGCCATCGCGAAGGCGGGCATCGACGTCGTGGGCATCGAACCGATGGAACCGATGCTCGAGCAGGCGCGCGAGCGACTGGCGCGCCTATCTCGTGCCGCCCGCGATCGAGTCGAGCTCCGCAAGGGCGACGTCGAGCGGCTTCGACTGCGCCGGAAATTTCCCTTGGTCATCGCGCCGTTCAACGTGTGGATGCACCTCTACGCGCGCGAGGACATCGAGCGTTCGCTACCGTGCGGCATCATCTCGAAACAGGAGGCCGTTTCGCTTTCGACGTGCTGTTGCCCGACCTGGTCAGCCTCGCTCGCGACCCGAACAAGCGGTACCGAGGGGGTGAAGTGCCGCATCCGCGCGATGGCGTCCGCTACCGGTACAGCGAGTACTTCGGCTACGACCCCGTCGGGCAAATCGAAACCGTGGTGATGGACTTCGAGCATCCAGAAAAGGACGCGAAGTCGTTCTGTACACCGCTCACCCAGCGACAGTTCTTCCCTGCTGAGCTCGAGGCGTTGCTGCACTACAACGGCTTTGACGTGGAGTCGCACGCCGGGGACTTCGACGGCGAGCCGATCACCGCCGCCACCGAGTCTCAAGTCGTCATCGCCCGCGCGCGCCGCCCTACTCCCTGAGCAGGACGTCGCAGTAGTACTTCACGCGCTTCACGATCTTGCCGTGCGCGCGATTGTGAATGTCCTTCTTCAGGGCGAGCATGACGCGACGCTGCAACGTGTAGCTGTTGCGTGCCGGCTTTGGCGCCGGGCCGCCTCCTGCAGCTTCGATCGGTGCCCAGAGTGCGTCGTTGGGCCATTGCCAGGCTTCGAGGTCAGCTGGCTCGATCTGCCCGATCATCTGCTCGGCCAGTGTACGCTTGTCGGCATCATGCGCGAGCTCGGCCGCCCACTTGTCGACCTTGTCCGCTACAGGGCGGTCCTGCGTGTGGACGGTAATCGGGTCACCCATGCCCTTCTTCACGGGTCCAGCCTTGCCGTATTCGACCGCGTCCGGATCGTTCTCGAGGCCGAGGAACGCAAAGACACGCTCGAGCTGGGGCTCGGGTTCGGTCACGAGGTCTTCATAGGCAACGTGCAGCAAGGGCACCGGACGCTCGCGCAACAACGCGGCCATGGCCGGGACGTACCGCTCCAGGATCGGATTGAACGCATGCGCGGCCTGCCAGTCGCCGTTGAAAAAACTGTTCGCGTAGGAGCTGAATACCGCCAGCGGATGCCGGGTGAGCACGACGTACTTCGCGTCCGGATAGAGGCGCTGCAGGAACGGCAGCACGAGTGCGTTGGCCGGGGTCTTGTCGAGGAAGTAGCTGCTCTCGCTCGTCGACAACATGCGGCCGTAGAGCGTGTCGGTGTACGCCCGCAGCGCGTCGAGGTAGTCCTGCTCCCCTGCGGGAAGCCCCTCGATGAACGCCTTGGTCGCCTCCGCCGCGTTGATGTGATCGTACGGCGCCTTGTCGATGCTGTCGTAGACGCCGAGGTGCGCGATAGGCGTGATTAGGTGGGGCTCCGGATGTGTGAAGATCTCGGAGTGCGCGCCCATCATGCGCTGAAGCAATGTCGACCCAGCGCGAGGCGGCGAGATTACGAAGACGAGCGACATGACACCTTAGGCAATCGCTTACCCCTGTGCGGCAAGCTGCCGCAAGACGTACTGCAAGATGCCTCCGTGCAGGAAGTATTCGACCTCCTGTGGCGTATCGATCCGTGCCTTCACGGTGAACGACTTGCCGGTGTCCGTTTGGACCGACAGGGCCTTGCCCGGCGCTAGACCCTCGGAGATCCCGGAAATCGCAAAGGTTTCCTCGCCGGTGAGGCCGAGTGCCTCGCGGCCGCCACCCGCTTCGAACTCGAGCGGAAGCACGCCCATGCCGATCAGGTTCGAGCGATGAATACGCTCGTAGCTCTCGGCGAGGACCGCGCGGACGCCGAGGAGCAAGGTGCCCTTGGCAGCCCAGTCGCGCGAGGAGCCGGTGCCGTACTCCTTGCCCGCAATCACGACCAGCGGAGTACCCTGCGCTTGGTACTTCATCGACGCATCGTAGATGCTCGTCTGCTCGTTGGTGGGCAGATAGCGCGTCACGCCTCCCTCGGTACCTGGCGCTAAGAGATTGCGAAGGCGGATGTTCGCAAAGGTGCCGCGCATCATGACTTCGTGGTTGCCGCGGCGACTGCCGTAGCTGTTGAAGTCGCGAGGGGACACGCCGTGCTCCTGCAAGTACTTCGCAGCCGGGCCGTCGAGCGCAATGGCGCCTGCGGGAGAGATGTGGTCGGTTGTCACCGAATCGCCCAGCAAGCAAAGCACGCGAGCGCCCTCGATGTCGGTCGGCGGAGCCGGTTCGCCAACCTCGACCCCGTCGAAGAACGGCGGCAGGCGCACATAGGTCGACTCCGGGTCCCAACGGTAGCGGTCGGCCTGTTCGAAGCTCACCTCGCGCCACTCCGGAGGCCCATCGAGCACGACGGCATAGCGCTCGACGAACTGGTCCTTCTTGACCGAGGTCCGAAGCGTTTCCGTCACCTCCTCATGCGAAGGCCAGATATCGCGAAGGAACACGTCGTTGCCTTCTGTGTCCTGCCCGATCGGATCGCGGTCGAAGTCGATGTCCATCGTGCCCGCGAGCGCGTACGCCACGACGAGGGGCGGTGACGTGAGGTAGTTGGCGCGAGTCAACGGATTGACCCGGCCTTCGAAGTTGCGGTTGCCGCTCTTGACCCGGCCTTCGAAGTTGCGGTTGCCGCTCAACGCCGAGGTCACGACCAGATCGTTGGCTTTGACCGCCTCGGCGATCTCCGGGTCCAGCGGGCCGGAGTTGCCAATGCACGTCGTGCAGCCGTAACCGACCAAGTTGAACCGCAGGGTGTCGAGATCGTCGTTCAAGCCGGATTCCTTGAGGTACTCGGTGACCACCTGCGACCCTGGCGCGAGGCTGGTTTTCACCCACGGCTTGGTGCGGAGGCCTTTCTCGACGGCCT
>JAFDFW010000081.1 GCA_019309605.1 Deltaproteobacteria bacterium
ACGATCGCCGTAAGCGTGGCGTTTCCCGGCGTCGTTCATGGCGATGACCTCACACTCGATACCTGAGAACGTCGCCGAGATCGCGTCCGAGAGGTCGGTCGTGAACGTGGCGATTCCGCACTGCCGCGGGAGGTGGTTTCCCAGCAGCGCTACGCGGCGGACCGCTCCGGAGCTTTCGTCTTGGTTCATGCACTCTCCCGTCGAGCGCGCCTCACCGAACGGACCTATCGGGTCGCGACGCCCGACGACCCCAGGCCTGAGTCGAAGCATCGTCCAAAATGCCGCCGGCGGCAACTCGGCGCGCGAGCTGCTGGTTTGCCGGGCAAGAGCATCCAGTCGGACAAAGTCATCCTCATCGACGCGAAACGCGACGATCCGAGATTTAGGTCTGGTTGATCCGCCGCGTGTCATTTCGAGCTTCTTCCGTCGACGTCGACACGTGCCCCGACCGCCAAGACAACGCTCGCGAGCTCGACCGCGCGCCTCGTCGCGAGCTCGGGCGGTCCATCGAGCACCTGTCTGCTCCCCGCGAGCAACTCCGAGCGCAGCACGAGCTCCGCAAACGCGTGCACTACCTCGAGAGGAATTCCGCCGCCGTCGGCTGCCCGATGAAGCAGTGCTGCGGCAGCCCTGTGGAATGTCTCTTAGAGAAAGCGCTGCGATCGGGATCGGGCGCTGCAACCTAAATCCAGCGCGTCTGCCAATTCCGCCATCCTCGCTTGCGTTGTGATTTCCGATAGTTAGCACGTCGGCAACATCGTTCAAATCGGCCAATTCTAGATCGGTGACCGGAATGGTGACCGGAATTCCGGGTCGTGCGTTCAAGACGGCACGCGTTTGTTCGCGATTCGAGTGCACGTACTTTGTGGTTGTGTCCACGCGCTTGTGCCCGCCAATGTGAGCGATACCCGGCAAGTTCGGCGACACCGATGCCAGTTCGGTCAACGCACCGTGCCGCAAGTCATGCAACGACAAGTGTTTGATTTCCTGTTGCGGCGCACCCGAGACCGTCTTTGTTTCGCCTATCCGCACGACCACCAGAGCTTGCTCAAGCTCGGGTTATCCCCTCCGCTATCACCGCTGGTGCCGCACGAAGTTGTACTCTTCGTCGCGGTGATCGAAGTCGCGTTCGTTTAGGCCCGGGTTCAAATCGAGCTTCCGATATTCGTAAGACTCGTAGAGCTCCCCCCTGTGGTCCCACAAGACCAGCTTGATCAACAGGTGCGTTCGCTTGCTGATGAAGTACCGGCCGCGGCTTACATAGTAGTGAGGGATGAACACCTCCTGGCCGGGACGGACGTCACCGGGAGAGTCGATCGCTTCGTTGTGGTGAAGAATCACGTACATGTCCTGCTTGGTGCGCGTGGCGATGTCCCATAGCGTCTCGTTGCGCCGCGCGATGACCTTTCGGCCCCCCGGCGGGCTGCGCAGGTCGATGCGCCAGGTTGGCTCCCCGCTGACCGTCCCGCCGTCCGACACGTGCAGCGTCGCGTCGCGTCGTCGGACGGCCTTTCGAATGTCGCGCGCCGCGAGCTCCAGCATGTGTTCGATCCCGAACTCGGTGACCGGATGGTGCCCCTCGGCCATCGCCATCCGACCGCGCGGGTTGAGGCTCACCGTCACGTCGAGCCCGGACCCGCGGTGCGCTCTCAGGCGGTTCTTGTTCTCCCCACGCACGTAGAGCACTTCGCGACCTGGGTGCGGCTCGAGATACCTCAGGTAAACGCGAAAGGGACGCGAGAACTTGAACGCGATCCGCTGCTCGATGAGCGCGTCCTCGAAGAGCTCCTTCTTTCGGAGGATACCGACGTAGTCGTGGATCCCTTCGATTGCACGGAACGCATCGTCGAGTAGCGCCTCGACGCGCTCGACTTCGGACTTCGATGTCTCGGCCGGAAACTGCGCCCGCGCACCGCCGGCCATCCCGATGGCGATCGCCGCGCCGACGACCCCTGGAAAGGTCGGGTGCTTCTTCGACTGCCAGTCAGTCACACTAGCTTTCTAGCACTCTTCTGCACGTCTTCGATCGACGTGTACATGCAAGAGGCGCGAAAGGATTGCGCGATCGCGATGGACGAACGCAACGCATTCGTTGCCAAGACCGCCTGGCTCACGGAACGCGGGCCGCGCAGTCGAGCTCCCTCGGCACAGTCCTTGCAACACAAAGCTCCAGCCGGCGGCCATACCTGAACGAGAGGAGACGCTCTTGAAAGTTCTGCTCATCACTCCGACCGCCCTCGATCGGCACGGGAAGCCGATCCGCAAGCGGCGAGTCTTTCTTCCAGGTCTCACGCTGCCGATGCTTGCCGCGGTTACGCCGCCTGAGGTCGAGGTCACGCTTCACCACGACACGATCAAAGAGGTTCCCTACGAGAAGCATTGGGACCTCGTCGGCATCACCGGAATGGGCAACGGCATCGTGCGAGGCTGGCAGATCGCAGACGAGTTTCGTCGTCGCGGGGTGCCCGTCGTCCTGGGCGGGGTAGCGGCGACTCTCTCCGACCCCGAACTCTCCCTGCCACACGTGGATAGCGTCGTCATTGGGGAAGCAGAAGAGGTGTGGCCGCGCGTCGTGAACGACGCAGCCGCCGGCCGACTGAAGACGGTGTATCGCGCGGAGCGCCGACCGCCGATCGATTCGCTTCCATGTCCGCGTTACGACCTCATGAGGATGCGCGACCACGGGTTCTTCCGCCCGGTTCAAGCCACGCGAGGATGCCCATTCCACTGCAGCTTCTGCTCGGTGACGAAGTTCTTCGAGGCGAGCTATCGCAAAGCGCCCGTCGAGCACGTCATTCGTGACGTGCGCGCGGTAAAGCGCCAGGGCTATCGCCACATCGCGTTCATCGACGACAACATGGCCGTGGACTTCGACTATGTGGCTCAACTTTGGGAAGCGCTGATCCCGGAGAAGATCACCTGGGTCACTCAATGCAGCATTCACATCGCCGACCATCCGGACTTGCTCGACCTCGCGTACCGAAGCGGATGTCGCCTTTTTTCGGTTGGAATCGAGTCCGATAACGAAGCCACGCTCGAGGCGCTCAACAAGAAGTGGAATCGCCCTGCTCGATACACCGAAGCCATCGCGCGTGTCCGCGAGCACGGGATCGACTTCTCGACGGAGATGATCGTCGGTGCCGATGGGGATGATGAGCGCTTCTACGAGAAGGTCTTCCGCTTCATCATGGACCACCGCATCGCGCTTCCTCGAGTACACATCCTGACTCCGGTGCCGGGCACCCCGCTGTGGGACGAGATGGTCGAGGAGGGGCGCATCACCTCCTCCGACTACACGCTGTTCAGCGGAAGCGAAGTCATCTACGAGCCGCGCGGGATGGATGCGGACGCCCTCACCCGCGGCTTCTGGCAGCTCTCCGACCAGCTGTTCACCTGGACGTCGATTCGGCGTCGTATGTCAGCAATCCCAAGTGGGCTTGGCGTGTTCATGCGAGCCTTCATTCTCGGAGCCAACCTTCAGTATCGGTGGCACGTCCAACAGCGGATCAGCCCCGGGATCGTGTAGAGGCCAAAATGCGTGTTCTTCTCATTCGACCCCCCGTGCCCCGCCGAACGATCGGTCTCAAGAACGTGATGATCTGCGAGCCGCTCGAGCTCGAATACGTCGCTGCGGTGCTCGTAGACCATGACGTTCAGATCATGGACATGATTATCGAGAAGGGCTTGGAACGGCGCCTCCAAGCGTTCAAGCCCGATGTGGTGGGTACGAGCTGCTACATCAGCGGCGTCAACGAGGTCAAAAAGCTTTGCAGGACGGTGAAGCGCTACGCTCCGAGCTGCTTCACGGTCGTTGGCGGGGTGCAAGCAGCGCGCTGTCCCGAGGACTTCATCGAGCCGTCGATCGATTGTATCGCGCTTTCCGGCGACACCGGCGTCATGCGCGAAATCGTGGACGCATTGGAAGCAAAGCGACCGTTGAGCGACGTCCCTGGACTCGCTCTGAGACACGAGGACCACCTACACCGCACCGCCAGTGCGGACTACATGCCCGACCCGGACACGCTGCCTTTCCCACGACGCGATCTCGTCGCGCATTTGAGCCACCGCTACTACTACGCGTTCCACCAACCGGTCGCCCTCATCAAGACGACGTGGGGTTGTTGGTACAAGTGCAACTTCTGCTACACATGGCGGATCACCGATGGCCACGTCTACTCGCGTAGTCCCGAATCCATTGCAGACGAGCTCGAGACGATAGATGCGGATGACGTCTACATCGTGGACGATATATTCCTCATCAATCGACACCGGCTATCACGATTGGCGGAGCTCATTCGCGATCGCGGAATCCAGAAGAGCTTCCTGGTTTACTCGCGTGCCGACTTCATCTGCGACAACGAAGACGTCATCGCGGAATGGGCTTCGATCGGGCTTCGCGCCGTATTCATTGGGCTCGAGGCAAGCACGGATCGAGAGCTCGAGTCGATGGAGAAGCGTTGCACCGTCGATAAGAATCGCCTCGCCATCGAGATACTCCGGCGCAACGGCGTCGACACCTACGGTTCGCTCATTCCGCATCCCGAGTATGAGGTGGAGGACTGGGAGCGGCTTTGGCGCTTCATCGAGGACACGGGGCTCTACTACGTGAACATCTCGCCGTTGACGCCCTTGCCGGGCACCTTGATTTGGGAGCAGTACCGACGCACTATCACGGTGCCGCGCAGCGCCCATGAGCTCTGGGATTTCAGCCACGTGGTTGTGCTGACCCGTGTGCCCCTGCGGGCGTACTACTGGCAGCTCCTCAAGCTCTACGCCAAGACCACCCTCAACCTTCGGCGCGCAAACCGGCTGACGCTCCGCACACGCCCGCCAATTTGGTCGTTCCGCTATCTGCGTCTTTGGTTCGGCGCGGTTCGAATACTGTTTCAGTTTCTTCGTGCCCATCGGCACCACGACCCCGATCACCTCGTGGACGCGATGGACTTGGGGCCGGCCGTCGTCCCCGTCCCTCCGCTCATTGGTTGGAAACCATCCGACGAGGCGCCCTGTATCGCGACGTCGGACGTGCAGGTCGAGCGATTGACGGCGGGCCGTCGATCTGAGGAACCCGCACCGCCAATGGAAGTGGCTGATGTGAGCTTGAAATGAGAGCGGAGCTTCAACCGAATCTCGCATCTATCGGCGACGAGCTAGAGGTGACCGTCACGGCCGACATCGACGAGATCTCGCCAAAGCTGTGGGACGCTCACCTCGACCCCGACGACCTCCAAGCCTCTCACCGCTTCGTGCGCGTCTGCCAGCGATCCGGTGTCGAAGAAGCCAAGTACCGCCACGTTCTAATCACGCGAGGCGGTCGTACGGTCGCGACCGCCTCTCTCGCGTGTATCCATGTACGACTTGAGCTGCTCGCCGGGCCTGCCGTGCGACGACTGGTGGCTGCTTCGCGGGTGCTACGCCCCAACCTGCTTCGCATCCCGATCGTCCTCGGCGGGCTGCCCGTCTCGTTCGGGCAGTCGTGTCTCCGGGTGGCTCCCGGAGAAGACCCGGCGCCGCTGCTGTCGCGCTTTGACGCTGAGGCGGAGCGGTTTGCCGCCAGCGAGGGAGCAGGCCTGATCTGTTTCAAGGAAATGAGCTCGGCGGAAGCGCGCATCGCCGATGGGCTGTGTCGCGGCGGGTACTTCCGACTCCCGAGCCTGCCGTCCTGCCGTCTGGATCTGCCCTACGACGACATGCAAGAGCTGACCGACGCGATGCGCTCCGGCTACCGTCATCAGCTTCACCAAACAGAGCGTGAATGCGAAGAGAACCATCTCAAGGTCCGTCGCGTCGACAATTGGGAAGCGCTCGAGGGCGCGCTGTTCGAGCTCTACGAACGAGTCATGGACAAGGCCGAATATCAGATGGAACGGCTCAACCGGGAATTTTTCCGGGAGCTTCGCCTTGCGTTTGGCGATCAGACCCGCGTCATCACCGTGGAGCGTGAGGGAGGAGAAATGCTGGCACATGCGATCATGCTGCACGGCGTTCGACGTTCCACATTCCTCATCGCCGGGATACGCTACTCGCAACCGGAGGCGCTCGTCGCCTACCGCACGGTCGTCATGCAAACCGTCGTGGATGCCCTTCAACGAGGCGCGGATGCCCTGGAGATGGGACAGACGTCATACGGCACCAAGACACGCCTCGGCGCGAAAGGCACCGCCCGCTACCTGTACTTCCGACATCGCCACCCTTTTTTCCATGGCCTCCTGCGAACCTTTGGGGGCGTTCTCTTCCCAGACCGCACGATCCCACCTCGACGCGTCTTCCGCGATGCCTAGGTTCGAGTCCTCGGACTTCCGACCTCGGGTCCGGGCCGCGCGGAGTCACCGGTCTCCTTCTCGTACAGCCGGTACCGCTTGTAGATTCGCCCACCCACTTTGCGAATAATAGTGTTCACTGGGTGGTTGTCTTCGAGTGTCCAACCAAGGTCCGCCCACTCATAACCCATCTCGAGGCTGCGGCGTATGAGTTCTGCGGAAATCGCCATGGCGAGCGGCCGATAGCGTTCCTCGCGGCGCAACTCCTGTCGAATCCCGAGGAGAATACATCGAAAAGACTTCGGCCTGCGAACCTTGAGGCGCCACCAGAGCTTCACGACGTTCATGGGATTCAGCTTGCCGTTGAAGTCCCGAATCACCTCGTCGAGGTTGAGCAGCGCGATGCAGATTGCAACGGGACGCCCGCCGATCTCCACGAAGAAACAAAGGTCTGTGGCGAGCGCTCGCAGATCCTCAGCCATTCGCTCGGCTTCCGCTTTCGTCGCAGGGACAAACCCCCAGTTGTGCTGAAACGCATCGTTGTATACGTCCAGAATGTCGTAGGCATCCGTCTCGAGCTTCTTACGGTCGACCGTCCGGAAACGAACTTCGGGAAGGGCCGCAATCATATCCCAAGCTTGCTGCGCGGGCGGAGTCGGGGCGGCGATGTCGTACCACCAGCTGTAGCAATCTTTGACCTTTCGTAGTCCTGCACCCTCCGCGAGCACGCCCTGATAGGCGCGGTGATGCGCCGACATGATTACAGCGGGTTCGTCGAACCCCTCGATCAAGATCCCGGCTTCGTCGTTGATCGAGAGCGAACACGGACCTCGCATCAACGACATTCCTCGATCTGCGAGCCAGCTCGCTGCCCGGTTCACCAGTGCGGTCGCTACTTCCTGATCCTCGAGGGTATCGAAAAAACCGAAAAAGCCAGCGTCGTCGCCGTGGATACGAAGGTGCTCATGATCGACCTGCGCCGAAATGCGTCCGCTGAGCTTGCCGCCCTTCCATGCCGTGAATAGCGCAACCTCCGCGTGATGGAAGAATGGGTTCTTCTCGGGGGTGAGCCGCTCTTTGATCTGGATGTTGAGCGGAGCGACCCATGCGGGATCGCCTGCGTATACCTCGAAGGGCACACGCATGAAGTCTTTGAGGTCTTTGCCCGGCTCATGCTGCTTGATCTCGATGCTCATATGTCGTGTGGCTAGGCCAGCATATCCGGGTCAGGTGACACACGCTACGCGCGTCGTGCGTCTGCCAATTCCGCCATCCTCGCGTTGGTTGGGAGCCGGTGTTAGCGCCTTTTCGCCTGCGATCAAAGTCGACGAGCTACACTCCCCGCACATGCGGGAAGAACGATTTGC
>JAFDFW010000591.1 GCA_019309605.1 Deltaproteobacteria bacterium
ACGCACGAGCTGGCACGCGAGCGGGACCTGACGCTCGTTCATCCCTACGACGACCCGGCAGTGATCGCGGGTCAGGGCACGGTGGCGCTGGAGATGCTCGAAACGGAGTCTGGAATCGGCACCCTCCTAGTGCCCATCGGAGGTGGCGGCCTGATTTCCGGTGTCGCGGTCGCGGCCAAGACGCTGCTTCCCAGCATCCAGATCATCGGGGTCCAGAGCGAGCGCTATCCGGCGGCGCACCACGCCTTTCACGACCTCGATCCAGACGACGTTCCAGGTGGTGACACCGTTGCTGACGGCATCGCCGTGAAGTCGCCCGGCGCGCTCACGATGGAGCTGATTCGGCGCCACGTCGACGACATCGTGCTGGTGCGTGAGGAAGACATCGAACAAGCGATCTTCATGCTCGCTGAAATCGAGAAGACCGTCGTGGAGGGCGCGGGCGCAGCGGGCGTTGCGGCGGTGATCAGGCACAAGGATCGGTTCCAGGGCCAAGACGTCGGCACCATTCTTTGCGGCGGCAACATCGACATGATGACGCTGTCCTCCGTTCTGCAGCGCGGCATGGTGCGCAGCCACCGGCTGGTGAGGATCGAGGTCGAGGTGCCGGATATCCCAGGCGCCCTGGGGCAGGTCGCCCAGCTGGTCGGCGAGCTACACAGCAACATCATGGAGATCATCCATCACCGCGCTTTCGGTGCTTCCTCGGCCCGCACGGCGATCGTAGACATGGTCCTGCAGCTTCGCGGCGAAGAAGAGGCGGAGCACGTGCTGGACGCGCTGAGGGTCCGCGGCTTCAACGCCCGCTTGGTCGACTGAATTCGCCGTCACACCCTCCCGCTTCGAGTCACGATCCTCCCCACTTTTCGAGAAGCAACGCGGGCGAGGGCAACCAACCGAGTGAGGCTGCCACCGCAATGACAATCGTGTACCCGGTCGCGACGAGCAGGTCCTTCCTCAAGCTTGCTCTTCTCGTGCTGACCATGCCCACGACACCTTTGTGTAGCAGCACGAATCCGAGCACGTTGGTCAACCAGTACCCTAGGGCGAAAGATGGGACGTAAAGACGCTCGTCGAGCAACGAAAACGGAAGGGAGAACAAATACGCGAGCGGCACGTTGACCACCAAGTCGTTCCACCAAGAAAGCGGCGAAAGCAACCAGCCCACGGCGGCGACGATCGCTCCCTTCGTCCGCCGCCCCCAGCGGCGCGGCTCATCCGTTTTGTCGGTCTCCACTCACTGCCGACCCTCGCACGCCTACAGCTGGTTAGCACTCACGAGATCGGGCAGGCCCACTCGCATCGTGGGGGAAGACCGCGGCGGAACTGGCGCGCCTGGAGGGACTCGAACCCCCGACCATCGGCTTAGAAGGCCACTGCTCTATCCAGCTGAGCTACAGGCGCGTTTTGCCGGTGTCTAGCACGATAAGTATTGAGCGTGTAAGTCGGGTGGCGCTGGTGAACCGGAGCACGGCGGAGACCTCTATACACAAGAAGACCGCGGTAACAACGGATAGTCACGAAGCCACTGTCGCTGACAGCAGCCTCAGGCCGTTGGGTTACCGAGGATCAAGTCGGCCGCACGCTCGGCCACGGCGACCGTGGGTGCGTGGGTGTTCCCCGATGGCAGAAGAGGGAAGATCGATGCGTCCGCGATGCGGAGGCTCTCGATGCCGTGCACTCTGAGCTCGTTGTCGACAACCGCCGTCGGGTCATCCGCGGAACCCATCTTCGAAGAGCCGACCGGGTGATAGACACTCATGGCATCGCGCCTCCAAAAATCGAGGATCTCCGCGTCGGTCTGCACCGAATCGCCCGGCAGGATTTCGTACGTGGAATGCGCCTGGAAGCCCTCCGACTGGAAGATCTTCCGCAGCATCTTGAACCCCTCGATGGCGAGATCGCGATCGTGCTCGGTCGACAGGTAGTTGTGGATGATCTTCGGGAATGCCTTTGGGTCAATACTGCGCGCGTGAATGCTCCCGCGCGAGGTGGGGCGAACGGTGCAAACCGTCGAGTTCACCCCAGGGTCCGGGGTCCCCACCATTTTGCCGTGTTCGTCCATGCCGCCAGCGCCGGGCGTGAAGTGGATCTGAAAAATCGGGCGCTCTGCGCCCTCGTTGGGCACGAAGCCGCCGACGTTGCACGCCGGCATCGTCAGCGGACCTTTCTTGGCGAACATGTACTGGAGGACGGCCCACACGACTCTCGGGAACTTCCCGTCCTCGGATATGCACTTCTTGGTCTTCACGGCTTGCTGAACCCAGATCTGGAGATGGTCCTGCAGGTTCTCGCCCACACCGCGAAGCTCATGCTTCACCTCGACGCCAAGCTCGTCGAGCACATCGGGGTTTCCAATACCCGAGATTTCGAGCAGCGGCGGAGAGTTGTAAGCGCCCGCGGAAAGCACGACCTCGCGACTCGCTTTAGCCTGGTGCGTGTTGCCCTTCTTATCCTTGTACTCGATGCCAACGGCCTTCTTTCCTTCAAGCAGGACGCGCTGCGCAAGAGCCTCAGTAGCGATCGTCAGGTTCTGCCGGTTCTTCACGTCGGCACTGAGGAAAGCATCCGCCGAGCTCCAGCGCTGGCCGTTCTTCATGTTCACCTGAGGTAATGGGGTACTTCATCTTGACGTCGGTGACGTGCAGCTCCCCTCCCTTGGCGTGGTACTCGTTGGCCGGTCCTAGCTCGAAGTTCTCCGACTTCTTGAAATAGGGGAGAAGGTTGGCGTACGACCAGCCTTCGCAACCCGGAAGCGCCGCCCAATCGTCATAGTCCTGTCGTTGCCCGCGCATGTAGAGCATGCCGTTGATCGAGCTACACCCGCCAAGCACGCGACCACGCACCACACTGATCTCACGGTTGTCCAACTGAGGCTCAGGCTCGGTCGTGTAGAGGTTGGTCACCTTCTCGTCGTACATCAGCTGCGTGAAGCCGAGGGGCATCTTGATCAGTGGGTTGTTGTCTTTCTTCCCGGCCTCGAGCAGCAAGACTCGATTGGCAGGGTCTGCCGAAAGACGATTTGCAAGACAGCAGCCGGCCGAGCCGGCGCCCACGACGATGAAATCAAAAGCTTGTTCGGACATCTCTTACACGCTCCGGGGCCAGGAAAGCGGAAGATTTCTATCACAGGACGCGACGAATACAACGAACAGTAAACCAACGGCCAAATCGAGCCGCCGACGCCGATCTTGAGCGTTGCCTGACTCCATGGCCTCGCATTTTGGCCTCAGCGGACGCCCCGACTCCTTCATGTCCAAAGAAGCGTTCTTCCTCGTCCGATCCAATCTGGACAACGGCGCTTTCATGACCGTGCTCGTCGCGTACTTCGCGTTCGTGATTGCTGTGTTCGTCCGCAAGATGCGGCTGCTCAAATTGCCCGAGTGAACAGCCAGTTGACGCCAAGGTTCCCTGCGTGGGAGAACGACGGCGAACCTTTACCAACTCGCGGGGAACCACGCCGATG
>JAFDFW010000592.1 GCA_019309605.1 Deltaproteobacteria bacterium
CGATTAGTCGCCCGCTCGTCCGACCAAGGATGCCTCGTATCCGATTTCTGTTCGTCAGGTCACGGCTTTGCTCCACGCTTTCTTCAGACGCCACCTCACGATGACGCCCTTGCGTTCTCGCTAATCCTTTACCTCCATCAGGTTGGATAGGGGACTTTCACCCCCAAGCTGTCAAACATACTCGGCACACGACGAAGCGGCTTCGCCGCAGGATTGGTGGGATAGGCGTCCTTGGGTGGGGTGAGCGGGGAATCGTCTGAAGCGTGGTATCCTCTCGGGTTTCCCGGCCGTGGGGCCGGAGTTTTCATCTTACTACCTGTTTGGAGGATATCACGATGACCGAACTGCGCAAACGCCTGATCGAGGACATCCAGCTCGCGGGGCTTTCGCAAAGCACACAGGAAGCCTACGTCAGATCGGTGCGGAAGCTGGCCGAGCATTTCCGACTCTCGCCCGATCGCATTACCGAACGCCAGCTGCGCGGCTACCTCATCCACTTGCGCGACGTGCGGGGCTTCGCCAAGGGCACGTTCCAGCAGCATTTCTTCGCCATCAAGTTTTTCTTCGTCAACACCCTGTCCTATGACTGGCCGCTGCTCACGAAAAAAAAGTCCGCCAGCCCCTTCGCAAACGTCTGCCCGACGTCCGAAGCGACGAGGATTGCCGCCGCCTGATCGCGACCATCCACCAGCCGGTCTATCGCGGCTGTTTCGCCCTGATCTACGCCTGCGGCCTGAGGATCGGCGAAACCGTCGAACTGCCCGTTTCCGCCGTCGATTCCAAACAGATGCTCCTGCGGGTGATCGGCAAACGCAACAAGCAACGCGCCCTGCCCCTGGCCCAGCCCGTCCTTGTCATGCTCCGCGAGGTCTGGAAGATCCATCGCAACCCCAAGTGGCTCTTCGCCGGCCGGACTGGCACCTCTCATCTGCCCCGCTCAACCGCCCGACTCGCCTTCAACGCCGCCCGCGCCGCGTGTGGCTTCGATGATTCGTTCACGCCCCACACGCTTCGCCACAGCTTCGCGACTCTACTCCTGGAAAAGCGCGTCGACATCCGCCTCGTGCAGATCCTGCTGGGGCATTCCAGCATGCGCTCCACCGAGATCTACACCCATCTCAGTGAGCCCTTGCGTCGTGACCTGCGTCAGTTGCTCGGTGACTTCTTCGCCGACCTCTTTTGATAAGGGGCCGGCCATGAAGGATAACCGTATCGAACTGGCGGACGTGGTCCGTCGGTTCAAAGATGATTATGTGGCCCAGTCCGGGCACCTGATGATGCCCTCCCAGAAAAAGGCACTTGCCGACATCGCCGTCTGCATGACGGCTGAGATGGGCGGCCATCAATATCAATGTCGCGATTGCGACAACCGGTTCTGGGTGTACCATGGCTGCCGCAATCGTGCTTGTCCGGCTTGTCATGGACGGCGGACGCGTGATTGGTTTCAATCCCGTCAAGCGGAACTCTTGCCGTGCGACTACTACCACATAGTCGCTACGGTGCCCGAAGAGCTTCGCCATCAGTTCCTGTCTGATCAGAAGTTCATGTACTCGCTGTTGATGAAAACCGTCGCCGGCGCGGTCACCGACCTGTGCCGCGACCGAAAGTATCTCGGTGCGACACCGGGCATCCTGATGGTGCTGCACACCTGGACCGGCCAGATGGGCTGCCATCCGCACGTCCATCTGCTGGTCACCGGCGGCGGCGTCTCTGACGACGGGCAATCGTGGTGTGAACCGCCGGGCCAATTCCTGGTGCCGGTCAAGGCCCTCTCGAAACTGATCGCGGCCAGGTTCCGTGACGCCTTGAAGAAGACCAAGCCGGAAGCTTTTAGCCGTTTGCCGCGAAAGACCTGGAAGCGAGAGTGGTGCTCATTCTGTAAGCACTACGGCAAGGCCAAGCAGGCCGTCGTGGATTACCTGGCTCGCTACGCCTTCCGCATCGCCATCACCAACGCCCGGATCGTCGCCATGGACGATACCCATGTGACGTTCAAATACAAGCAGCGGGACATAGGTGAGTGGAAGCTGTGCCGATTGACCGGCGTCGAGTTCCTCCGGCGATTCCTGATGCACGTTCTGCCGAAGGGTTTTCATAAACTGCGGTACTACGGGCTCTGGCATCACTCCAAGCGAGATCTTCAACAACGGGCACGGCTGCTGTTGTGGTTGCTCAAGCCCGTCCGACTGGCCGAGCCCTTGCTGGTCGCGGACGTGGCAACGGAGGCGAACAGCGCCTCGGAAGACCAGGATGCCTCAGAAGAAGGATTCTCACCTTCCTGTCCCCACTGCGGAAGCCGTCGAGTGAAACATCTGCAGGAACGCTGCCGGGGTCCCGACCAATAGGCCAGTTAGCCAGCACTGCCTGATCAATCAGCGATCCACTTGCCCTCTCGTCGCATGGCGGCGGCAAGTATCGGATCCATGAAACGTGTTCTTGGACGAAGCGAGCACGCCGCCGGACAGCGCTGCGCCATCAGTTCCCCAAAAACGTGCTCGCTCCCGAATCATTCCTCGAAAAGGAGTTCATCCGACCCGACACACCCTCACCCCCACCAATCCTGCAGCGAGGCACTTCGTCCAAGAGGCTTATCGCGTCGGCT
>JAFDFW010000593.1 GCA_019309605.1 Deltaproteobacteria bacterium
GGTCAATGCTCCCGAGCCAGACTACGAGCCGGTCCGGGTCGAGCCCGGTAAGCCAAGGCCTCCAGAACGCTGGCGTTATGACGCCCCCTTCGAGACGAACTACGAAATCCTGGCGGGCAAATCGATGAGCACATACCTACGTGGGCTCAAAGAGAAGAAGCTCATTGGCATGCGAGGGCCAAGCGGCAATGTGTACATCCCGCCGCATGGTGCCGACGCGACGACGGGGCTCGCGTTGCAAGAGCCCGTTGAGCTCGGTCAGAACGGAACCGTCGTGCGCTACTGCATCGTGAACATTCCGATTCGCGGTCAAGAGATTGAGATTCCATTTGCCGCCGCCAACGTTCTCGTGGACGGGGCGGACAACGCCTTGATGGCGTTGATTCAGGGCGTTCCCCACGAAGAGGTTCGGCTCGGGCTCCGCGTAAAATGCGTCTGGGTGGACGATGACCAGCTGGGGCTCAGCGAGTCCAACGTCAAATGGTTCGTTCCGAATGGCGAGTCGGACCAGCCGTTGAGCGAGATCGAGGAGTACCTCTGATGCGGGATATCGCGATCGTTTCTTTCGCGCAGCGCCGCAATCAACCGGAGTGGCGGGAGGGCAACGACATCGAGCTTCTGATCGGCCCGATCAACGAAGCGCTCGATGGGGTTGGGATGACCCGCCAGGACGTGCAGTTCACGACCGGGGGCAGCAACGACTTCCTCGCCGGGCAAGCGTTCTCGTTCGTTCGAGCACTCGATGCCCTCGGGGTACACCCGGTGCGGGACGACTCGCATGTCGAGATGGATGGCGCTTGGGCGCTCTACGAGGCCTGGGTGAAGCTGCAGCTCGGACAGGCCGACAATGCGCTGATTTGGGGCCTCGGGAAGACGTCACTCGGCAAGATGAGCGAGCTGTCGATGCTTGCGCATGACCCCTACTACGTTGCTCCGCTTGGTGCGGACTCGGATTCGGTCGCGGCGCTTCAGGCGCGCGCGCTAATCGACGCCGGCAAGTGCAGCGAGCGTGAGCTCGCCGAAATCGCCGCAGCCCGCCAGGAAGCCGCTGTGAAGAACCAGCTCATCGAGTTCGATTCGGCAAAGAACGCCGACCAGATCATGGAGGAGCCGTACCTAGCGTCTCCGCTTCGCCGATCCACGACGGCGCGCGTCACCGACGGCGCTGCGGTGGTGATCCTCGCGGCCGGGGAGGCAGCAAAGAAGCTCCGTGAACGGCCGGCTTGGATTCGGGGAATCGACCACCGAACCGACGCGCACCCGCTCGGCGTGCGCGACCTGACCGACTGTCCCTCGGCGCGCCAGGCAGCCGAACGGGCCGGCGCGCTCGGCGCCGACGTCGACATTGCAGAGCTTCACTCGGCGTATGCACACGAAGAGGTCATCCTTCGAGAAGCGCTCGGGATTAGAGACGGCGTCCGGATCAACCCGTCGGGCGGCCCGCTCCTCGCAAACTCGGTGATGGCAACCGGTCTGATTCGGTTGGGTGAAGCCGCCGAGCGAATCATGAGCGGCGAAGCCAACCGCGCGATCGCACACGCGTCACACGGGCCTTGCCTGCAGAGCAACATGGTCGCGCTTCTCGAAGGGGTGAGCTGAAATGAGCGCTCAACTCGCGGCAGTGATCGGAGTCGGTCAAACCCAGCTCGCGCACCGCCTCTACATGAGCATCGCCGAAATGACGCGGCAGGCGGCGGAACGGGCGCTCGCCGACGCCAACATGGATTGGAACGACATCGACGCGGTCGTTCTCGGCAAGACGCCCGACATTTTCGACGGCCATTTGTTCCCGGAGCTCTTCCTCGCGGGAGCGCTCGGGGCGGTCGGCAAGCCGATGATTCGCCTCCACACCGCAGGAAGCGTGGGCGGCCACACCGCAATCCAGGCAGCCCATCTCGTTCAAGCGGGCGTATTCGAGAAGGTGCTGACTGTCACCTACGCAAAGGAGTCAGAGGGAGATCTGAACTGGGCCGTGAGCGGCGGGGGCATCCCGTTCTACTCGCCGTTGGTCGCCGGGCCCGGGGGCTACTTCGCCCCGCACATCCGCGCGTACATGCGGCGCGCCGATGCACCCGACCACGCCGGAATCCACATCGCCTACAAAGACCGGCGAAACGCGCTCAAGAATCCCTACGCGCACAGCCCGATTCCCGACATCAGCCTCGAGATGATCGAGCAATCACCCATTCTGTGGGCTCCGCTCCGTTATCTCGAAACCTGCCCTTCATCGGACGGTGCGTCGGCGATGGTCATCACCTCCGAGAAGTACGCGGATGCCGGTTCTGTTCCGCCGGCGTGGGTCCTGGGCTCCGCTTGTCGCTCCGAAGCCTCAACGGCTCCGCGGCGTGACCTGGTCAATCCGCTGGGCGGGCGTGAGGCAGCAAAGGCCGCATACGAACAGGCCGGAATCAGAGACCCTCAAAAGGAGATCGACTGCGCCGAGCTGTATGTTCCTTTTTCTTGGTACGAGGCGATGTGGGTCGAGAACATGGGGCTTTGCGACGAGCACCACGGCTGGCGAAATGCGCTCGAAGGTAAGAACGAGATCGACGGTGAGATGCCGATCAACATGTCCGGCGGATTGATGTCCGGGAACGCAACGAAGCGGGCGAGCACCAGGTCGACGGCGCGCGCATCGCACTAGGGCATGCCTTCGGGGGCGCAGCACAGTATTTCTCCGTTTGGGTCGTCGGATCGAACAAGCCGAGGTAGGTTGAACACAATGGCCATCGTAGAACCACAATCCCCTACCGATGACGGACACCGACGCCTGGCGCTTCGCAGCACTGCCACCAACGAACCAGTGGGCGAAATCACCGTCAGCACGGCCGAGGATGTTGCAGATGCCGTGACTCGCGCGAGGGTGGCGCAACAGGAATGGGCGGAAGTGCCCATCGCCGAGCGAGCGAAGATCATTCGCAGAGCCGTCGACCTTCTCGTGAAATACCGCGAAGAGATCATTGAAACGATCCGACGAGACACTGGAAAAACGCACATTGATGCGCTCATGATCGAGATCATTGCGGGTCTCGATTTTCTGACGCATTGGTGCGCCCGCGCGGTCAAAGACCTCTCGGACGAGCCGCTCAAGCCACACGGTTTCCAGCGAGTCTTGAAGAAGGTCGTCATGCACTACCGCCCTCTCGGCGTCGTTGGCGTGATCACGCCTTGGAACGGTCCGTTCGCCCTAGCGATCAATCCGTCCGTTCAGGCCCTGCTGGCCGGCAACGCCGTGCTCGTGAAGCCCTCGGAGGTCGCGCCACATTCGGCGGATTGGGCGGTCCGACTCCTGCATGAAGCTGGGGTGCCCGAGGACGCGATTCAGGTTCTGCATGGAGATGGAGAGACCGGCGCCGCACTGGTCCGGGCGGGTATCGACAAGATCTCGTTCACTGGAAGCGTCGGTACCGGCAAGAAGATCGCAGCGGCGTGCGCCGAGCAGCTCATTCCATGCACGCTCGAACTCGGCGGAAAAGACGCCATGATCGTTTGCGCCGACGCGGATTTGGAGCGTGCTGCGGGCGGGGCCGTTTTCGCTTCGGTATTCAACAGCGGCCATGTATGCATGGGAGTCGAGCGCATCTACGTCGTCGAGAGCGTGGCGGACGAGTTCGAGCGCCTGGTCGAGGAGAAGCTTCGCGAGGTGCGGTGTGGCTCCGGAGACGACTGCGACGTCGGAGCCTTGTTCTGGGACCGGCAACTTTCCATCATCGAACGCCACATCGAGGACGCCAAAGCCAAAGGCGCGGAAGTGATCGTTGGCGGAGAAGCCGTAACCAACGGTGGGCTCTTTTACCCGCCGACACTCGTCTGCAACGTGGACCACAGCATGGCCCTCATGAAGGACGAAACCTTTGGCCCAATCGTCTCGATCATGCGGGTCAAAGACGAGGAAGAGGCGCTACGACTTGCCAACGACTCCGAGTACGGCTTGAGCGGGAGCGTCTGGACGAAGGACACAGAGAAGGGTGTCGCCCTCGCCAAGCGAATGGAGACAGGCTCTGTTCTCATCAACGATGCGTCGATGAGTTATGGCATCCTGGAGGCACCCTTCGGCGGCATGAAAGATAGCGGTCTCGGTCAGATGAACGGAATGAGAAGCCTCCGGAATTACACTTTTGCGCAACCGATCGGTGTCGCCCGAAGGGCGCCCAAGACCGAACCTCACTGGTACCCGCATAGCGACAAGACGACGAAAGATCTCGATGGGATGGTGAAGCTCGTCTACGGAACCGTCCTCAAGAAACTGCCCTTCTTTACCGGATAATATCAATGGATACGAAAGTCGCTGTTCGACCTCGCGGAAGCCTCGGCGATCAAATCGCCTATGGGCTCGACGGTTTGATCGTCTCGCAGATGAAAAAGCTTTCGCCCGACAGCGATGCCAGCGCTGTGGCCGAGCGCCTGCGGGATATGCGCATGATCCAGGACGAGCTCGTAAACAATGGTGCGCTCGAAGACGACGCCCTCATGTTTCCCGAACCCGGGCCGGTAAACGTCACCCGGCGGATGCTTCCGCCTCACAAGGTGGGGTTCTACGAGTGGCGATGGCAAAGCCATCATCCCCTGATCTTCCCCGAAATCGCAGCGAACTACCGCTCCCGGCGCGCAAACCAAAC
>JAFDFW010000594.1 GCA_019309605.1 Deltaproteobacteria bacterium
CGCAACCAAGAAGCGCGCAACTAAGAAGCGCGCAACCAAGAAGCGCGCAACTAAGAAGCGCGCAACCAAGAAGCGCGCAACTAAGAAGCGCGCAACCAAGAAGCGCGCAACCAAGAAGCGCGCAACTAAGAAGCGCGCAACCAAGAAGCGCGTGGCCCGCAAGAAGAAATAAGCTTCTAGGCGGTCGACCCTCGGGTCGACCGAGGGGTCACCTTTGGTGGCCCCTGGCCTAAGGCCCTGGTTTTTCGGGGCCTTCGCGCAGTTTGTCGTGACGATCCCTCTTGTTTATTGGGGGGTGTTCGTCGCTGGCGCCCCAGCTGTTTGGCTGGGGCGTTGGCAATTTAAGACGGCTTCTTTTCACTCTTGAGGAGCCGCTCGAGTCGGCCGCTTTCGATGCGCGCCGCGATCACTTTTTCGGTTCCGAGCGTGACCGAGCCCACGGGGCTGCCTTTGCGTTTGTGCACGAACCGTCGCGGCGTGTAGAGCACGTCGACGGTCGTTTCTCCACGAAGGTCGCTGAAGTGCGCGGCAAGGGTTGCCGCGTCGACGAGCGTTTCGGGTGAACATGACTTCCCCTTGGGGAGTCGAACGATCACGTGGGCCCCGGTGACGCCGCGGGCGTGTAACCACAGATCGTGTGGACGGGCGACACGAAGGGTGAGGCGGTCGTTGTCGGCTGCGCCGCGGCCGACCAGGACGCTCGAGGCATCCACAGTGACGAACTCACGGTAGGGTAGACGCGCGCCCACCTGTCGCCGTTTGCGTGCTTCCTCTTTTGGCGCGGTGATCGAAACGCCAAGCGCCTCGAGCCTCATCGCAAGTTCGTTCGGAGAGTCGTCACCGCGCGCATCGCGAGCGCGAACGAGCTCGGCGATCTCCGTCTCGACTGCTACGAGGCGCTCGGGCGCCACATCCAACCCTCGCTTGAGGCGCTTGGATTTCTTGAAGAGGTCCTGCGCGAGCTCGGTGGGGCTTTTGCGCGGGTCGAGCAGGATCCGAATCGGCTGGGGGTCATCGCCCCAGGTCGTCGTCTCGAAAAACGCCGCATTTGCTGGAATTTCCGCGAGATGCGCGAGGATGAGGCTCGCTTGCTCGTGCAGCTCTTCTGCGGTTGCGGCACGTTCGAGATCGCTGGCAATCGCTTCGCGCTTCTTGGAAAGACGCTTGATCTGCCGTTCGAGAAGCCGCTCGAGTTGATCCGTACGCACCGATCGGTGCGCCTCGAGCACCGACGCTCCTTCGGCACGAAGCTCGTCCAGGCTCTTCGCGTGGAGGTGCTCGCCTTCGTTCGGGATGGACGGCGGTGCGCCGGGTGCGCGGACCACGACCGAGTCATCCGTCTCGCAAAGCCACCACGCGCCGTAGGGCTTGCTCGGCGAGACGATCAGGAACCGCGTCTTGTCCGCCCGAATGAGCGAGAGTCGAGCAGCACGCCGGCTCATCTCTACCGCCTCGATCCGCGCGCCTTCGATATGCCGGCGGAGTTGGGTTACAGCGGGGCTTGCGGTGGCGCCGCGTGGCCGTTCATCCACGACCCCTAGTCCAAGTGCTCCCGGGAGCGTGACGAGGATCAGTACCTCGTTGCGGCCATCGGCTCGGAACGAAAGATTCAGGAGCCCGGGCTCGGGCTGGTCAACGCGCGCGATCTTCGCATGCCACGCGCTCACTCTTCTCCTTCGGACAGCGCCTGAAGTAAGCGCGCTTCTCGAAAGGATTGTCCCGATTCGATCGTGACGAATGCGCGCGACGCTCCGGAGCTTTGGAGCTTGTCGAGCACGTCGAGGAGCAGTGCGTGCGAGAACGAGCGCCGAAACCCCTCCGCGAGCAGGGACGTATACAAGACATCCGTGTTCGGTGCCGGGTCGTCGATGGCGTCGAAACCGCCTACGACCGACAGTACGCTGGCCATCGCCTGTACCGTTTCCGGCTCCCAAAGGCCGCTCGGCCGCCAGACGACGGGTCGGCCCTCGGCTCGGGGAACTCGGCTGAAGTATTCGCGCAGCCGCTCGCGGTCCCGTGCGCCGGTGGTCACCGCTGGGCCCGTCGTGACGACGATCATCGATGCCTGCAGCGCGTCGGCGGCCTCGGAAAGCCACCCGAGAGCGGAGTCGAGCTCAGCACTCGGCCGCAAGGGTCCAGCAGGAGACTGCCAGCAGGGGTCCGGCGCACGCAGCGCCAGCTCGAATCCGTCCGGAAGCTTTTGCCGCCACTTGGCCAGCGTCCCGGCCTTGGGAAGAGGACTCTGCGGGGCGAGCTCCGCGAAACGAAGCTTGGACGTGTACTTCGGCCCGGGGGGCCGCTCCAACAATGCGCCTGCGAGGAGCTCCATCGGCGAGAGGGTAGTCGCAGCGCGGCGACAAGCAAAGGCGCCTTGCCCCAAGGAATTGCCGAGCCGCGCACGCATTGACTAGGGGTGATTCGATGGCCTACAACTCCCAATAGGTTTGCCACCATCGGGGTAAGGCCAAGAGGGGCAAGAGGGGTACGACGCATGGAGCAAGCTCGCAATTACGTCTGCACGGAGTGCGCAAGCGCGGTTCCGTCCGGACACAAGTTCTGCGGGGCCTGTGGGGCAGGGGTGCCCAACGAAGCGCAGACGCT
>JAFDFW010000595.1 GCA_019309605.1 Deltaproteobacteria bacterium
CAACACGGTGAGCGAGGCCAGCTACGCGGAGGTCGAGGGCGAGAAGTCGATTCCCCAGTGGTTCAAGACCTGGGAAGACACCGGCCTTCTCGCCTGGGTCGACAAGAACAACGACGGCAAGGTTCAGTACGTGGCCGGCGCAGCGCTCGCGGGTAAGCCCAAGTTTACCGTGGCCGCCGACGGTACCGTAGCCCGAGGCGCGCACGGCGAACGCCTTGTCGACAACTCGGACCCGAAGAGCGCGAACGAGCTCTATGTCGACCGCGACATCATCGTGCTCGCCAACCCGGAAATCGCTGCTTTGCCGAATTGGGTCATCGCGCTCGTTGCGGCAGGCGGGCTCGCTGCAGCTCTATCGACCGCGGCCGGTTTGTTGCTCGTGGTGAGCACCTCGGTCAGTCACGATCTGCTCAAACGCGTGTTCGTCCCCTCGATCACCGAGAAGCAGGAGCTACTCGCCGCTCGCATCGCGGCCGCCTTTGCAGTCCTGATTGCCGGCTACTTCGGAATCAACCCACCAGGGTTCGTTGCACAAGTCGTGGCGTTTGCGTTCGGTCTCGCATGCTCGTCGTTCTTCCCGGCGATCATCCTCGGCATCTTCGTCAAACGAGCGAACCGTGAAGGCGTCATCTCCGGCATGCTTGCGGGAATCATCTTCACAGCAAGCTACATCATCTACTTCAAGTTCCTGGGCGGCACGCCGGACCAGTTGTGGTTCGGGATCTCGCCGGAAGGCATCGGAGCGCTCGGCATGTTGCTCAACTTCGCCGTCGCGGGCGTGGTCGGCCGGTTCACTCCGCCGCCACCCATCGAAATACAAGAGTTGGTCGAGCACATCCGTGTCCCCTCTGGATCGTCGGGACCGAGCGCTGCGCACTAGTGGTCAGTTGAACACAGACAGGAGGGTTGTGATGAGGCGAAAATACGAAAGCGGCCGTGAGCCACCCCAGTTGAGGTACGCCTGGATTGTAGCCCTCACGTGCATTGCGATGGCGGTACTTGCTCCGGTCACGGCCTTGGCCGAGGACGAGGAACCTGCCGGTGACACGGCCGTCGACGAGGCCGACGAAGCGACCGAAGCGACCGAAGCGGCCGAAGCGGCGTCAGACACGGAGGCAGCCGCGACCGAGGACGCGGCTGCCGACGATATGGTGACGCAGGAGGAGCTCGACGAAGCTCAGAAGGCGATCGAGGAGGCTCAGACGGAGCTCGACGAGGCCAAACGCCAGATGGAGTTGATGGGCCGCAAGATGGCCCCAGCACCAGTGCCAGCGCCAGGAACCGGGCCGGGTCTCGTATCCGTCGACGGGCGGGCGAAGAAGATCCAGGTCAGCCTGAACGACGACGGAACCCTTTATCTTCGATTTGCGATGTGGGCGCAGGTGTGGACCCGCGCCATTCAGAACAACCCCGGCACCACGGTGCTCGGGAAAGATGAGGCCTGGTACGGCGACGTGGGCATCCGCCGAGCTCGTTTCCTGATGTTCGGCAAGATCGCCCCACGCACGTTCATGCTGATGCACATCGGCATCAACAACCAGACCTTCCGAAACGCGCGGAAGCCCCAGCTCTACTTCCATGATGCCTGGGTCGAGTTCGAGGCCTCGAAGAAGGGCCATATCTCGATCGGTGCCGGGCTTCTCTATTGGAACGGCATCTCTCGAATGACCAACGCCAGCACGATCACGTTCATGTCCCTCGACTCGCCGATCTTCACCTGGCCCATGATCGAGCGGACCGACCAGTTCGCACGTCAACTGGGGGTCTACGCCAAGGGCAAGGCCGGGCTCTTCGACTACCGGGTGGCCGTGGTTCGGCCGTTCACAACGAGCGTTTTCGACCCCGCCACCGGCCTCCCCACCAGCGATGATGGAAACTACAACGACAACGCCAACACCTTTGGATACTCGGGCTACTTCATGTTCCAGTTCTTGGACAAGGAATCCAACACCCTGCCCTACATGGTGGGAACCTATATCGGTGCCAAGAAGGTCTTCAACTTCGGCTTTGGTGGACATGCGCAGCCGATTGGCATTGCGTACCTGGAAGCTCCAGGCTCGACGGTCGTGAAAAAGGAAACTCTCTGGATCGCCTCGGGTGACTTGTTCCTCGACATCCCCTTCCAAGCGGAGAAAGGCGGAGCGACCACCTGGTACGGCGCCTACTACCACACGGACTTCGGACCCAACAACCTCCGAAACATCGGCATCATGAATCCCGGTGACCCCCTCCCGGGGGGCGTCCAAGGCAACTCCTACACGATGCTTGGAACAGGAGATTCCGTGTACTCGGAGCTTGGAATCTTGATCCCGGGTACGGTGGGTGAGTCGATCCAGTTCCAACCGTATGTCAACACCCAGCTCTCGTGGTGGCAGGCTTACGAGGACATCATGGCTCACGTCGGCGTCGGTGTGAACATGTTCATCCACAAGCACAACGCCAAGGTCACCCTCGAATACCGGAACCGCCCGATCTTCGACTCGAGCGGAAACGTGCTCAACCGAAAGGGCAACTCGTTCATCCTGCAGATGCAGCTGTTCATCTAGGCGATAGTGCGGGACAGACCGGCCGCCGCAGGCGTTCGGGACTACTCGACTCA
>JAFDFW010000082.1 GCA_019309605.1 Deltaproteobacteria bacterium
GGTGGTATCGAACCGCGGCCCGTATCGGCACGAAGCCACCCGGGGACAGGAACGCTGGGTACGTGCCGCAGGCGGTTTGGTGACCGCCCTCGATCCGGTATTGCAACAGCGCGGGGGCGTTTGGGTGAGCGCGAAGCCCGCCAAAGACTTCGACTCGGTCACGGTTCCGGCCCCCCATCTCGCATACGACCTGGCCCACGTCGCGCTCAAGCGAGCCGAGCAACGGGGTTTCTACGAAGGCGTCTCTAACGCGGTCCTATGGCCCTTGCTCCACGGCTTCGAGCCGACGATCCAAGTCGGCGAGGCGCCATGGTCTAGTTACGTGAGCGCCAATCAGGGGTTCGCCGAGACCGCTGTGTCGACGAGCGGGTCGAGCGACCTGATCTGGGTGCAAGACTACCACCTCATGCTCGTGCCACGCATGGTGCGGGCCAAGCGGCCCAAGGCTCGAATCGGCTGGTTCTGTCACATCCCGTGGCCGCCCCCAGACACGTTTGGCATCCTGCCTTGGCGCGAGGAGATCCTCGAAGGCCTGCTCGGCGCAGACGTCCTCGGGTTCCATCTTCCGGAGTACGCCGAGCACTTCCGTCAGTGCGTCGAGCGCTTCACCGCCTACCGGGTTTCGCGCGGCACGATCCAATATCGCGGCCGTAAAGTGAAGACGATCGCCGCGCCGATCGGAATCCCGGTCAACGACCTGCAGGCACTCGCGATCGACCCGGACGTCGGACGTGAAGTCGAGCGCATCCGTCACACGATGGCGAACCGCCGGCTGCTTCTCGGCGTCGACCGCCTCGACTACACCAAGGGGATTCCCGAACGCCTCGCCGCCTTCGAGCGCTTGCTTCGCCGCGACAAGACAGCCCGCACCCGATGCGCATTGATCCAGATCATGGTGCCCAGCCGCACCGACGTGAAAGCGTATTCCGACCTCAAGGAAGAGATCGATCGCATGGTGGGCGACATCAACGGGCGCTACGCGGAGACCGGCTGCGTTCCGATTCACTATCTCTATCGCGACCTCAGCCAACGAGCGCTGTTCGCGCATTACCGCGCGGCCGACGTAGCCCTGGTGACGCCTTTGCGCGACGGGATGAACCTCGTGGCGCACGAGTACGCCGCGGCCCGGACCGACGAGGATGGGGTGTTGATCCTGAGTGAGTTCGCGGGTGCCGCGAAGCATCTCAAGGGCGCGGTGCTCGTGAATCCTTATGATGTCGAATCGACCACCAGCGCCATCCATCAGGCGCTTGGCATGAAATCCTCCGAGAAGCGCAAGCGGATGCGCTCCATGCGCGCCGCAGTCATGCGACTGGACGTACACCGCTGGGCCGATGCCTACATTGCCGCCCTGGAGGGCAAGTGAGCCGCAACGCCTCGCTCCTCGACGCGCTTCTAGGTCTCGAGCGTCCGATGCTGGTGGCGCTGGACGTCGACGGTACGCTCTCACCGATCGTGCGTGACCCGGACCTGGCCGAAATCCCCGAGTCAACCCTGTCCGTGCTCGCGGCGCTCGGCGAGTCGCCCATGGTAGAACTCGCGCTGATCACCGGCCGCGACCTTGGCTCGCTCTCGCGCATGGAACAACTCGAAGGCGTGTGGCGGGCGGTTGAGCACGGCGGCTTGGTCTTGGCTCCGGGGGAAAGGCCGTCCCCGCGCGAGCTCACCTCCGAGCAGGGGGACGCTCTCGATCGGTTTCGCCTGTGGGTCGACACACATGCGCGCGACGCGTTCATCGAATACAAGCCCCAAGCGATCGCGGTGCACGTTCGGGGAATCGCAGAGAGCGACCCAGCACGCGCCGACCAGCTTCTTCGAGAAGCAGATGAGCTCGCGCAAAGCCTCGGCCTCCACGTGCGGCGTGGGAAGGCATTGCGCGAAGCCGAGGCGGTGCATCACGACAAAGGAAGCGCGCTTCGTGAGATCTTCAAACGTTCCGGCGCGAGGTCCGTCTTCTTCGCAGGCGACGACCTCACCGACTTCCCTGCGATCAATTTTGCGGCGGAACATGGCGTTGGCGCCTTCGTTCGCTCGGACGAGCAACGGTGCGCGCCGTCCACGTCCGCCGTGTTACTACAGAGCGTGGACGAAATCGGTGCGCTCCTTTCACAATTGTTAGAACGCATCACGGAGTGACCGGTGGCGCGGGCATCGTCCCGTGGTAGAGGCCCGGCATGTTGGACCGAGAGATCGCGGAGGCCGCCCGTATCGCACGGCAGGCGGGCGCAATCTTGATGGAGGTGTACGCAACGGACTTCCACGTCGCCTACAAGACCGAAGCCGACCCGGTGACCGAGGCCGACACGAGAGCTAACGCATACATCGTCAGCGAGCTCGAAAAGGCCTTTCCAGGTGACGGTATCGTCGCGGAGGAGACCGCGGACATGAGCGACGCGCTCAAGGGCGGGCGCTGCTGGTACGTTGACCCGCTCGACGGCACCAAGGAGTTCGTGATGAGAAACGGCGAGTTCTCGGTGATGCTCGGCTTGGCGATCGACGGAGTTGCCACAGCGGGCGTCGTATACCGGCCCGACAACGACAAGCTCTACTCCGGAGTCGTAGGCGACGGTGCCTACCTCGACGAGCGCGGCGTGCAGAGTGCGCTGACGGTGAGCACCGTGGCGAATCCGCGCGACTTGAAGCTCGTGGTGTCACGCTCGCACCGCAACCGGGGCGTTGCCAACGTCGTCAGCCAACTCGGAATCGAGCAAGAAACGACGAGCGGCTCGGTCGGGCTCAAGGCCGGCCTCATCGCTGAGCAGAAGGCCGATCTTTACGTGCACATTGCAGACAAATCGAGCAAGTGGGACGCGTGTGGGCCGGAAGCGGTGCTCAGGGCGGCCGGCGGCCGGTTCACGGATTTAGCGGGAAATACATACCGCTACGGCGGCACGGACATGCGCAACCGCGGCGGTATCCTTGCGTGCAACGCGGCCGCATACGACGCGGTGCTTCCCGTCGCGCGCGACGCGGCAAGGGCGGTCGGGCTCATTGACTGAGAGGTGGAGATGGCACCGGTGGATTGGCGAGAAGCTTGGAAGACAGGGGTCACACCGTGGGACGCGGGCGCCTCACCGCCTGCGCTTCGAAGCCTGCTGGCACGGGGCGTGGTGCCCAGCGGCCGGGTTCTCGTCCCGGGCTGCGGCACCGGCTACGACTTGGCAACGCTGGCCCACGAGGACCGCGAGATCGTAGGCATCGACCTTTCCGAAGACGCGCGCGCGGCGTTCCTGACGGGGCATCCCGATTTGCCGGGCAGCGTCATCTACGAAGTGACGGACTTCTTTTCGTACGCGCCGGCCGAGGGCTTCGACTTCGTCTGGGACTACACCTTCTTTTGTGCGCTCGATCCGAATCAACGAAGCTCGTGGGCTGAAACCATGACGCACTTGGTGAAGCCCGGCGGCGTCCTCGCCACCCTGCTCTTTCCATTCGAGGACCCGATCTCCGGGACTGCGGGCCCACCCTGGCCGATCAACACGGAGCTCGTCCGTGGGCACGTGCAAAGCGCATTCCTCGATCTCGAGGTGGCCGAAGTCGAAAGCAGCCATTCGGGGCGAGAAGGAAAAGAGCGCTTGGCGCTATGGCGGCGGCGCGAGCCTTAGTTCGCCTCAGGCAACGGAATCGAAGACGACTTCCACTTCACCTCCGAAAAACCGAGCCGGTAGTTGGCCGTCACGCCTTCCTCGCGAACGCCGATCCATACTTGGGTCGTGCCGATCGGAAAGTCGGAACGGATCATCGGATCTTTGGTGCCGCGGCGGTTGTCGTTGCACAGCACGGTACCATCCGGCTTTCGTACGACGAGCAGCACGTCTGAACGCGAGCGCCCCAGCACGTGGAGTTGGAAGAACGCAGTGTCCGCGTCGAGGAGATAATCCGGAGTCTCAGAGATCCACCCTTTGCATTTGCGGTGAATCAACTGGGCCGTGACCTCGCCGACGGCCGTGCCACCGACCACCCTTGGGTCGGGACTGAACCCTGCATGAAGAGGCACAGCGCCGAAACGGGAGGTGGAGTGCTCGTATGGGTCAGCCCGTTTGGCGTCCTCGGGAGCGTGGCTGAATTTGGGCGGCTCGACGGGCGCTTCCTCGTCAGTGCATCCGGCGAGCACCACGAGCAAGACCACGGCCGCGCTCGTGGAGGCCCGGTACGTGCTCGAAGCCATCACCGGATCGACCGTCCTAACCGAGCGCTCCGCTAACCTTCGCTAGCGCTCGCGAGTTCGCCGGGCGGCACCGAGTCGCGGGTCGCGCCTTTGATTACCTTTTGCGCCAGAGTCGCCAAGCTTCGTGCGCCGCTCTTCTTGAGGAGCGACCGAATCTGAGCCTTGACCGTGTTCTCTGCGACACCGAGAGCTTGGGCGAGCTCCTTGCGAGAAAGCCCGTCGACCGAAAGCGTGAGGAGCTCCGTCTCTCGGCGGGTGAGCTTGAGCTGTCGGGCCAGGTGCTCGATACGCTGACCGATCGCCGCGTCGTCCACACGCTCCTGCGCGAGCGCGCGCTGGATGAACGGATTGAGGTTGTCCGCAGACGCCGGCTTGCAGACGTACTCACCTCGCATCGTCTGAACTTTGTTAACTACATCACGGTTGAGCTCACCGGTCAGAACGAGGACGGGAAGCTCGCCGTGGATCTGTCGGATCTCCGAAAGCAGATCCAAGCCATATCCGTCTGGCAGAATCAGATCCAAAACGACGCCGGTCCACTCCGTTTGATTTTCCAGCTGGTCGCGGGCTGCCGCCATGCTGTGCACGACTTCGCACGGCCCGTGACGCCCGAAGGTACGAGCAAGTGTGCGAGCCAATGTCGGCTCGTCCTCGACGATTAGAAACCCTCCCGGCATGCCGCGTAAGCTACCCCAGTTGACCCGTTCGGTGGTACGGATTCCCCCCTGAGCCCGTGGTTTTTTAACCCTAATCGGGCCTAGAAAGCCGCGTTGAAGGGGAAATAGTCAATAATTCCTTGAGCTTCTCGATATAGGCCGACTGGGTGAGTCCCCAAAGCCGCATCAGCCCGCGGGGCGAGAATCGGCAATGACTTGACGCGAGGCGTCGTCACCTTTTGAATGAACTGGGAATTATGTATGCGGTTGTGATCACCGATGAGGGGGGCGCGCAGCGGAGGCTCGATTTTTCGAAGCCCGAGCTGACCGTTGGACGCGTCCAAGGCAACGACATCGTCTTGTCGAAACGCAATGTTTCCAAGCAGCACGCGCGGTTAACTCTGAAGGGCGAACATGCGGTCATCGTCGACCTCAACAGCACCAACGGAACCTGGGTCAATGGTCGCAAGATCAACTCGCCGCAGTCGTTGAAGCAGGGCGACAAGATCTACATCGCCGACTTCATCATCACTCTGCAGCCTGCAAACGACGGCGCTGAGCGAGCAAGCTCGGCTCCACGTGTGTCGGAACCGCCGCCGCTGCCAGCCAAACAGCCGATGCCGGCGCAGAGCTCGGTGCCTGCGCAGAGTTCGACGCCAGCCCAAAGCTCGGCGCCAGCCCAAAGCTCGGCGCCGGCCCAGAGCTCGATGCCCGTTCGGCGTTCGATGGGCGCCCGCCGTCCAATGCCGTCGGACTCGAGAACACCGAGGCCAAACGAGCCCCGCGCCACCAGTCTGCCGCCCCGCATCGAACGCAGAGAGACGGGTGAGGCGCGGCTCCCCGCAAAGACCGAGACCGGGCTTCCTGTCGCCGACCCGCTGAGCGCTCTACTGAGCCGTCTCGCCGAGCGTATGGACATCGAGAACGTGGACCCGGCTGCGATGAAGAATCAGGAACGCTGGTCGGCCGCGCGCGCCGCGATCGCCGAGACGTTCCTCGCAATGCAGACCGACGGCTCGGTGAACGCCGACGTCGACATGCGTCAGTTCGCGCACACTGCGCTGCACGAAGCGGTCGGCTTGGGCGCGCTCGATGGCGTTCTGTCCGACGAGTCGGTGCGCACCGTGGTCGTGCATGGCCCCTTGCACGTGTTCGTCGACAAGGGCGAAGGCCTCGAAGCGACATCATTGAAATTCTCATCCGATCGCGCACTGCGCAGGGTGGCGCGGCGCCTCGCCGCCGAAAGCGGGCAAGCGCTCGAAGCGCAACGGGTGCTTCACGGACGCCTCTCGTTCGGTCCTAGGCTGACGATTATGCAGCCACCTCTGGTGATCAATGGGCCGGTGATCGAAATCCGCATTCGCGCCGGCAAGTCGCTCGAGGAACTCGCCGAGGCCGGCTGGATGAGCACCGACGCCGCCACGTACTTGGCAAAAGCCGTCGCGGAGTGCCGCAATATCGTCGTCGCGGGTCCCAGGGGCTCTGGCGTAACCGAGGTGATGTCGGCGTTGGCCCGCGAGTTGCCAGAGACGGAAAACGCGGTCGCTATCGAAGCAGTCCCCGATCTCGACATCGATCGGAACCGCATGATCTCGCTGACCGCCGCCGATTCGGGCATCTCGCTCGGCGAAGCGATCGAACACGGAACTCGCCTCCAGGCGGAGCACCTCGTGATCAATGATCTCGCAGGCGCGGACACGATGACCGCACTAGCCGCGGTGCTCGGATGCGAGCCGGGGCACCTACTCGGGGTGCATTGCTGGAGCACCAAGGACGCCATCGAAGGCCTCATGCTGGCCGCTGGGTGTGGCGGGGCGGAACGGGCATGTGTCGCGCAGCTGGTTGGCAGCGCGATCGACCTGGTCATCTCCGTGCAGCGCGGGCCGGAAGGCCGACGTGTGGCCGGCATCCTCGAAGTCCAAGGTCACGAAGCCGGCGACGTGAGCTACCAGTCCGTCCCGTTCTGAGTCGCTGGGCTCAGGCGCCTTTGCTCATCACGGCACAGGGCGTCGCACTGACACCGGGTGCCGGATATGCGGGGCGGGCGAAGTAGTAGCCCTGGCCGAAGTCTGCGCCGCAGTCTACCACGACCTTCATTTCGGTTTCCTGCTCGATGCCCTCGGCAACCACGCGCGCCCCGAGTTCGTGGCAAAGCCGCACGATGTGGCGCACCAAGACCTGCGCGCGGTGGTCATCGGCGAGATCTGCAACCAAGGTTCGATCGAGCTTTACGATCTCCGGCTTGAGGTCGACGATGTACTTCAAGTTCGAGTAGCCGGCGCCGAGATCATCGACTGCAAGCGACACGCCCTTGCCACGGATCTCGCGAAGCACGCTGTGACAATACTCAAAGTGAGTGAGGGGAACCGATTCGGTCACTTCGAGATAGATCGGCTGGTCATGTGTGAAGATCGGATCATCGGGCTGAACGAGCCACGACTCGTCGAACTCGTTCGGGTGCACATTGAGGAACAGTGGCTTCTCGGTGCAGTGGGACGTGGCGAGCTCGCGAATCGAGCGGCCGAGCGCACCGACGTACCCGGACTTGATCGCTTCGTCGAAGAGTTGCGGTGGGTTGGTCCAGTGTGGCGAATCACTGCGGACGAGCGCTTCGTACGCGAACGGTTCCATCGTGGTGAGGGAGACGATCGGCTGGTACACGACGCTGAGGTCACCGCGGGCGAGCACGCCAGGAAGGCCGCGGGGGCTACGGACATGCGGAATACCCGACCGCCGCCGCTGCATGGCTTCCAGCCA
>JAFDFW010000596.1 GCA_019309605.1 Deltaproteobacteria bacterium
TCGAACTATCCGGGCGGACTGGTGCTCGGCGGGCCCGGCTACCTCGGCGCCAACAAGGTTGCTGATGATTTGGACGTTCGTCGCTGGTGGAAGCCGACGTCGGAAATGGAACGCTACATGAAGACTTATCTCGAGGACTAGGAAGGCGCGAGGGTACCCATGGCAGACAACGAATACGACGTGATCATCATCGGAGCCGGCTTCGGCGGTAGCTCTTGCGCAGGACTCTTGGCCAAGCGTGGCTTGAAGGTCTTGCTGACCGACAAGAATGCCAACGCGGGCGGCAAGGCGATGAGCCTGAAAAAGAACGGCTACACCTATACCCCTTGGGTCGTGATCGGCTCGCCAGTGCAGGACAATATCTATCAGCACATGCTCGATGAGCTCGAGGTCGGAGACTTGGCCACGCTATCGATTCCAGGCACTCAGGGCAGTTTCTACAAGCGTCCCGACGGGACCTATAGCCGGATGCCCGAAGCGGATACCGATCACCTCGACCCGGAGGTCATTTTCGACTGGCTGGAGATCCCTGAAGAGAACCAGGAGCGGCCACTCGAGTTCTTCACCAACATGGCCTTGATGGAGGCCGAGGACGTCGCAAAGCTGGATGGCCAGAGCTTCGGTGAGTGGATAACCGCCGCCGAGCTCCCGCGCGCGCTCTACGCCTTCATCGTGAGTCTCTGCGACGGCTTGTTCATGGTGCCCGTCGAGAAGCTGGACGCGGCCGAGGCGATCACCTCCCTACAAGGAATCTTCATCCGTGGTGGTGGGGTCTTTAGCGAAGGAGGCTTTGGCAGGGTGGCCGAGGCCTTCTGTGAGGCCGTGCGACGGTATGGCAGCGACGTGATGATGGGCACTCGGGTGCGCCGGGTGATCGTCGAAGATGGCAAGGTCGCGGGCATCGAAACCGACAAGGGCGAGTTCAGAGCGCCGATTGTCATCAGTAACGCTGGCCTGCAGCCGACGGTACTCAAGCTCGTCGGCGAGGAGCACTTCGAAAAGGACTTCACGAAGCGCGTTCAAGAGCTCGTGCCGTCCTATTCGTTGATCGGCTATCGCTACTTCTTGAGCAAACCGGTGACCAACGCTTCCTTTGGGGTGGTCTTCTCCGACGACGGCCCGTGGAGCCAGAAACGGCTCGATGATGCGGCGGAGGGCAAGGGCTCGAGAGAGGGTGTGCTCTATTTCGAAGTCCCTTCGAACTACGATCCCAACGCTGCGCCGGAGGGCAAAGCGATGCTGATGACGGGATGTTTCTGCCCGCCCGACCCGAACCTTTCCAAAGAGGAGCTCCTGGCCTGGGCGAGCGCCGGTGAAGAAGTGGCGTTTGGCGTATTCCCCGAGCTCGAAGCGGCGATCGAGAGCAAGGACTTCTACACGACGCGCAACGTGTCGAGTGCGACCCGAGATTCAGCGGTGGCGGGGGCGGGTGGAGAAACCATCGGCCTCGCCCAGATTGTCGGCCAGTGCGGGTCGACGAAACCATCAATTAAAGCACCGCTCGAGGGTCTCTTCTTTGTGGGCACGGATGCTGGCGGGGTTGGTGTAGGCACGCAACAGGCGATCGACTCCGGGATGAACGTCGCAGACGCGGTGGAGCAGTATCACCGGCAGCGGTAGCCGACGATCTCGTAGCCCGTCGTGGGCAGGCTCGGCCTGGCTGCCAATGCCCCATACACACAGAAGCGTACATTGGAGCAAAGTATAACCTTAGACTTTACTCCAAAAATAGCTCTTGCTCTAAAGATAGAGCATACTCTACTATTGTGAAAGGTCGGGGATGCGCCCCGCTGGCGTCGCGCTCGATCTCCGGGAGTTCTGCGGAATCTCCGAGAAGGAGCGGACAAATGCCAAAAGATGAGCGGTACGACATTGTCATCGTCGGGGGCGGTCCCAACGGGATGACCACAGCGGCGTACCTCGCCAAATCCGGACTGAGTGTCTGCGTTTTGGAGGAGCGCACCGAATCCGGGGGTGCTTGCGAGAGCGTGGAACCGTTGCCGGGCGTTCGCCACTATCCGCACGCCGCGTTGATGTACGCGTCTCCTGCGCCCGGTTTCGAGCAGCTCGAGCTCCACAAGTACGGCTTCCGCATGGATTGGAACCCGGTCGATCCGCTGGTGATGAACACCATGGGCATGGCCTGTACGGACGGGTGGAAGCCGATCACCGCGGACGACCAACTCGGTTGGGCCACGCTCGCCGGCATGATGAGCGAAACCAACTACACGAAGGAGTTGATGCGCGCGACGTTTTGGTGCCCCCCGCATCCGGCCAACGTCGAAGTCACCGACGAGAACACCCCGTACATGCAGGTGTACAAGAAGTTCCAGCCCGAGCTTTGGACGCCCGAGCTCCGCCAGGGAACGATGTTCGACATCATGGACGAACACCTGGAGACCGAGCACTTCAAGACCGCGATGGCCTTTGCGGCTTGGGCTTCAGGGGCGGCCGGCCACTGGGAAGGCGTGGCGATCCCCGCGATCTTGGCGGTGCACCTGACGACGCTGCCCAACCTGGGCAGGATCAGTACCCCCCGCGGCGGGATGCACGCGTACTTCCACTCGATTCTCCGGTGTGCGGTCCATCACGGG
>JAFDFW010000083.1 GCA_019309605.1 Deltaproteobacteria bacterium
AGCGGTGGCGTCATGGTTGGCGCGTGTATGGGGGCTGGGCTTCTGCTCGGCGTTCCGGTCTATGCGTTGCTTCGTCTGGTGGATCGCGGAAACGCATTTGGAAGCCTCGTCGCAGCATCAGCCGCAGGCCTCGCTGGGAACTTTGTGCTCAAGGCCCACTGCTCAGTTCCCGGCACTTCGCACGAGCTCCTGGGGCACGCTTCGGTCGCACTCGTGTTCGTTTTGGGTTTGGGCTTGGTTCATCGTTGGATTCCGTCTAAATAGACGGTGATGCTCGCTGAGCAGTATCCCTACTACCTCGCTGGGTCCCCTGAACGCTCGGGCGACGTTCTCGCCGTCACCGACAAGTACACCGACGAGGTTGTCACGCACGTTGCGCTCGCAGACGGTGACGCGATCGAGCGAGCGATCGACGCCGCCAAACGTGCCGCGCATGCGATGATGCGATTCCCCGCCCACGCTCGCCGTGAGGTATTGGCCCATTGCGCGTCCCGCTTTGCCGAACGCGCCGATGAGCTTGCGGAGGTCCTCTGCATCGAAGCCGGTAAGCCCATCCGCGATTCTCGCGGCGAAGTCGCGCGGCTGGTCGACACTTTTCGGATCGCGTCGGAGGAGGCCGGCCGAACGTACGGCGAGGTGTTGCCGATGGACATCAGCGCCCGTGCTGTCGCTTACACGGGCATGTGGAAACGCGTGCCGATCGGCCCGTGCTCGTTCATCACACCCTTCAACTTCCCTCTCAACCTGGTGGCCCACAAAGTCGCACCCGCCATCGCGGCCGGCTGCCCATTCGTACTCAAGCCATCCAGCCTGACCCCGATCGGTGCACTGATCGTTGGCGAGGTGCTCGCCGAGACCGATCTGCCAAAGGGGGCCTTCTCGATCCTGCCCTGCCATCTGGCGGACGCTGGCCCCTTCTCTACCGATGAGCGGCTCAAGCTTCTCAGCTTCACGGGCTCCCCGAAAGTAGGCTGGCAGCTCAAGAGGGACGCGGGAAAGAAGCGCGTGGCGCTCGAGCTCGGCGGCAACGCAGCCGTTGTCGTCGATCACGATGCGGATCTGGACGATGTCGTAGAGCGAATTCGAATCGGCGCGTTCTATCAGTCCGGGCAGAGCTGCATCAGCGTGCAGCGGATCGTGATCCACGAGTCGATCTACGACGAGCTCAGGTCGAGGCTCGTCGAGGATGCACGCAACTTGAAGATGGGCAATCCGCGGGACGAGAGCACGTTCGTCGGGCCAATCATCTCCGACAAAGAAGCCGCGCGCATCGAAGAGTGGGTTCAAGGCGCGGTCTCCGCAGGCGCGACGCTGCTGTGTGGAGGTGGACGCGAAGGCAAGATGGTCGAGCCAACGCTGCTCGAGTCGGTACCCAAGGACGCGCTGCTCTACACCGCCGAGGCGTTTGGTCCCGTTGCGATGCTAGAACCTTTCGCCGAGTTCGACGAGGCGCTCCGGATTGTGAACGACAGCCAATACGGCCTTCAGGCAGGTCTTTTCGTGCGCGACATCATGAAGATTCAAAAAGCATGGGACGAGCTGGAGGTCGGAGGTGTCATCATTGGAGACGTGCCTTCATGGCGCGTGGACCACATGCCCTATGGCGGAGTCAAAGACAGCGGCATCGGCCGTGAAGGGATCCGCTTCGCCGTCGAAGAGATGACCGAAATCCGGCTGCTCGCGATCCGAAACGCGCCGCCCAAACCCCACTAGAAACGCCATCCCCCAAAAACGAAAAAAGGGGTATGCTTCCCGACCCCGAGGAGGATCTGTGAGCGAAGAGCTGCGTCGCGACTTCAACGACAAGGGCATCAAGAAGGTCAAGGTCGGAGGTTTCGACGTCGACGGGGTGCTTCGGGGAAAATACGTCAGCCTCGAGAAGTTCTGGTCCGCGTTGGACAAGGGCTTCGGTTTTTGCGACGTCATTTTCGGATGGGACGTCTCCGATCAGCTCTACGACAACGCGAAGGTCACTGGCTGGGAGACCGGCTATCCAGACGCCTTGGCCCGCATCGACGAGTCCACGTTTCGCGTTCTCCCCGATGCGCCGGACACGGCGAACTTCATCGTCGACTTCTACACGCAGGACGGAGAACCCCACCCCGCCTGCCCGCGCAATCTCCTCAAGAACCTGACCAAGCGAGCAGGCGAGGCTGGGTTCTCGGCGAAGTTCTCCGCCGAGTTCGAGTTCTGGGTTTTTCGCGAGACGCCACAGTCGCTCCACGAGAAGGATTTCCGTGGCCTCCATCCGTTGAGCCCCGGTATGTTCGGCTATTCATGGCTGCGCGCAGGCCAGCATCAGGCGCTGGTCGACGACATCTTGGACACCTGCGAGGCCTACGACATCGAGGTCGAGGGCCTCCACACCGAGACGGGCCCTGGCGTGTGGGAAGCGGCGCTTCGCTACGACGATGTGCTGGCCGCCGCGGACAAAGCCGCGCTGTTCAAGACGACGCTCAAGCAGATCTGCGCGCGCCACGACCTCACGGTCACATTCATGGCGAAGTGGAACGCCGACTTGCCCGGCTCGAGCGGTCACATTCATCAAAGCCTCTGGGACGCGGGCGGCCAGATCAACCTCTTCGCCGCGGCCGGGTCGGACAACCTGAGCGAGACCGGCCTTCACTACTTGGGCGGCCTGGTCACGCTGGCGCCCGAGCTCACCGCCTTCTATTCGCCCTTCGTCAACAGCTACAAGCGCTACGTCCCCGGCGTTTGGGCGCCATTGAACGCATCCTGGGGGATCGACAACCGCACCTGCGGCTCGCGCGTCATCCTCGGGCCGAGCGATCACGCCACCCGCATCGAGTTCCGACAGACCGCGGCCGACATCAATCCCTACATCGCAATGGCCGCGTGCCTCGGGTCAGGCCTCCATGGCATCGCCGAGAAGATCGAACCCCCGACAATGACTTCGGGCGACGCTACGAGTGAGGGCGAGGCGGCGCTCCCACTTCCGCTCACCCTCGAAGCGGCGGTGGAACGCCTGCGGGGAAGCGAAGCAGCGAGGGCAGCGCTCGGCGACGACTTCGTCGACCACTTCATTCGCACCCGGGACTGGGAGTGCCGCGAGTACCGCAAGGCGGTGACTGATTGGGAGCTCCGACGCTACTTCGAGGCGGTATAGAGGATCTCCGATGCTGAAACGCCTCCTATCGGAACGCCCTCTTCGACTGCCGCACATCAAGCCTTACGTTCCGCGGCCAAGCGATCCGTCGATCTTCTGGTTCAACAGCGAACGCGACGACATCGTCTCGGACGTCGTGAAACGGATTTGCGTGGATCTCGAGCCGGATCGCTCGCGGCTAGAGATTGCACTCAATGATGCCGCCTACCACGAAATCCGGCGACTCGAGAACCAGCGCGACGATGAGGCGCGCGACCGGCTCGGCTACTGGCGCTCGATGATCCGCCGTATCGGCAAGATGGACGACACGGAGCAGCGGCGCGTCCTGCACACCATCGTGACCGACATGACGCGCGATGTCGCGGGCAACTTCGATCCCCGGGTCTACCGGTTCGCGCGCCGGGCAGTGCCCCGATTGATCGGCGGCGTCATGGAACCGCGGCGCCTCATGGCAGCGGCGCCCCAATCACTCGATCGGGTGCTGCGGGTTCAAGGCGACGTGGAGCGCCTCCATCATCTGCAAAACGAAGGAAGCCTGGTCTTCGTTCCGACGCACTCTTCCAACCTCGACTCGATCGTCCTCGCGCAGGCCCTCGAGATCTCCGGGTTGTCACCCGTCATATACGGCGCAGGCAAAAACCTCTTCACGAACCCGATCATCAGCTTCTTCATGCACAACCTCGGGGCCTACCGGGTCGATCGGCGGATTCGAGTCGGCTTATATAAGCACATACTGAAGCTCTACTCCCAGGTGATGATCGAGCGGGGTTATCACTCGCTCTTCTTCCCGGGAGGCACGCGAAGTCGCTCCGGGATGATCGAGCGCCACCTCAAGCTCGGCTTGCTCGGCTCAGCGGTCGAGGCGTTCACGACGAACCAAGTGCGCAGGGTCGACCGCCCGGTCTGGTTCGTGCCGACCACCATCAACTATTCGTTGGTCCTCGAGGCGGAGACCCTCATCAAAGACTGGCTCATGGAAGAAGGCCAAGCCCGATACATCATCGAGGACGATGAGTTCTCGCAGATCGACCGCTGGGTCGCGTTCTTTCGAAAGATGGTCGGGATGCGTGGCGCCTGCATCATTCGATTCGGCGATCCAATCGACGCGTTCGGTAACCGCGTCGACGGTCGTGGTCAGTCGCTGACGCCGACGGGGCGAGCGATCGATCCCGGTGGCTACGTAGAGCAACGGGGCAAACCCGTCGTCGACGCGGTTCGGGACGCCGCATACACGCGGGAGCTGGGAGAGGTCCTCGCGCAACGCTACGAAGAGGACACGGTGCTGATGAGCACGCAGGTCGTTGCCCACGTGTTGTTCCGCGATCTCGTCCAGTCGACACCCGGGATGGACCTCTTCGCGCGGCTACGGCTTCGCGGGGAAATCGGTCTCGACCGCGAGGCGCTGTGCCAGGAGCTCGGCCAGGCCCGCGATCGTTTGTGCGCGCTCGAGGCCAAGGGGCGAGTGCGAACGAGCGACGTGGTCAAGGAAGATACCCCAGCGGAGCTTCTCGAACGCGCTCTGAAGTTTTGGAACGGCTACCACGACTCGACGGCCGCCACGCTCGAAGGAGACCGTGTCGTCCTCGGCGACCCGTCGTTGCTTCTCTATTACCAAAATCGTTTGGTGTCGTTTGCCGAAGACATTGCCGGCTCCGAGCAATTGCAGGCAGCGTGCGAAATCGGGAAGCTGGGGGTTCATCGATGAGCCTTCGCATCGGAGTGGTCGGCGCAGGCGGGTTTGGCCGCGCCATCGCGGTGGCGTCGGCGCGTAGCGGGCACGATGTGGTGCTGTGGAGCCGGCGAGACCGCGAGCTTCCCGATCCAATTCGAGTCTCGACCGACATCGCTGACATCCGGGATTGCGAGTTGGTTTTTTTGGCGGTTCCGGCGCGCCACGCGGTGGAGGCCACCGAGCAACTGGGCGAGGTCGTCGATGGACGGCACTCGATGGTTCACGTCAGCCGCGGTTTGGTAGGGGCAGATCTCAAGACCATCACCCAACTCATTCGCGACAAGACGGTGTGCCGTCGGCTCGGCGCGCTGGCGGGTCCGCTCGTTGCAGGCGCGTTGGCCGAGGGAAGGCCAAGCGGCGCAATTCTCGGGACCGGCTTTCCCGATCTAACCGACATGGTTCGCGAGGCCTTGGGCGGAGCGGGGCTTCGAATCTACGAAACCCGGGACGTGATCGGTGTAGAGCTCGCGAGCGCGACGGTGGGCTTCCTGACGGTCGTTCTGGCCTACGTGCAAGAGGTGGGTCTGGATCCCAGCACGCTCGCGGTGCTTGCAACGCGGGGCATGGTCGAAGTGTCGCGGATCGGGCAGACACTCGGAGCCAAGGAGTCGACTTTCATGGGCCTTGCAGGGCTTGGCGACCTCATCGCAGCGGTGGCAGGAGACCAACGCCCCGAGCTCCGACTCGGTCGGGCTCTTGCCCAAGGCGTCCACCTCACCAACGCCGTCGGCGAGGCTGGCGCCTACGTCGAAGGCATCGACGTTGCCGGCCATTTGATCGAACACGCGCGACGCCTCGGGCTGGAAACGCCGATTTCTTCCACCTTCGTCGCGGTGTGCGAGGGTCGCATGAGCAAGGATGATGCTATTCAGGCGCTCATGGAGAGGCGCGTGGGCAAAGAATGACTGATACTCAGAACTTCGTCCTGTGGAGCTTCCCGACCCGCGTGGTGCTCGGCGAGGGAGCAGCCGCACAGTGCGCAAACGAGGCGCATCAACTCGGAGCCACGCGCGTATTGCTGGTTTCCGACAGAGGTATCGAGCAGGCGGGGTTGCTGGACTCGATCCGCAGCGCCCTCGACGAAGGCGGGCTCCCGCACGAATCTGCACTCGACGTCTCGTCCAATCCACTCGAGTCGGAAGTCCTCGGCGCAGCTCGCGTGTTCGACGAGTTCAGAGCGGACTTAGTGCTTGGCGTTGGCGGGGGCAGCGTGCTCGATGTGGCCAAGCTCGTCCGCCTGGCGGTCACACACCCCGGGCCCCTGGCACAGTACGACGACGCGATTGGCGGCAGCGACAAGATCGATGGGCCGCTCCCGCACATGATCGCGATCCCGACGACCGCAGGAACGGGCAGCGAAGTCGGCCGGAGCGGCGTCGTGACGATTCAAGCCACGAACCGTAAGACTGTGATCTTCTCGCCATTACTCCTGCCGGAGGTGGCGATTTTGGACCCAGCAATAACCCGAACCATGCCGCCCGCCATGACAGCAGCGACGGGCATGGACGCCCTCACCCACTGCGTCGAGGCCTACGCATCGATCGGTGATCACCCCATGGCGGACGCCATTGCACTCGGCGGTGTTCGCCTGTGCCATCGCTCGCTAAGGGTGGCGACCGGCGACGGTGGCGACTTAAGAGCACGCGGAGATATGCTCAAGGCCGCCATGATGGGCGCCGTTGCGTTTCAAAAGGGCCTCGGTGCCTGCCATTCTCTGGCGCATCCGCTTTCGGCCGAGCTCGGAATGCATCATGGGCTGGCCAACGCAATCTGTCTGCCGGCGGTGCTCGACTTCAATCGCGCTACGGTTCCAGACCGCATTGCCGAGGTCGCGCGGCAACTCGGGGTCCGGGGCAACGACGAAAGCACGCTGTCGTTCGAATGCGCGGGCGCAGTGCGGGCACTTCGGAAGTCGATCGGCCTGCCTTCCGACCTTCACTCTCAGGGGATCCAGGAAAGCGACCTGCCGCGTCTGGCGGCGCTGGCCTTCGCCGACCCTTGCCACGAGCAGAACCCTCGCCGATGCACCGAGGACGATCTCCTCGCCCTCTACAAGGCAAGCTTCGACGATGGCTAGGCGCAAGAAGGGCAAGCTCGAATCGGTCGGCAAGCTGCTGAAAGGCGTCTACCCCGCGCCGGACCAACTCGAAGCTGCCAAGGTCTTCGCCTGGTGGGGCCGGTCGGTGCCGCCACGCATCCTAGAACACGCCCGCCCCGTCAGACTTTCCCGCGGCGTGCTCATCGTCAACGTCAGCTCCTCGGTATGGGCCAGCGAGCTGCACTACCTAACCGACGATCTCCTCACCCGTCTGCGCGAACACGCCCCAACGACCCCCATCGAGAAGATCCGCTTCCAAGTGGGGCCGCTCCCCGATATCCCACAACGCCCTCGGGACGCCCCGCCACCGCCTGAGCCTGTTCGGTTGGCATCATTGCCAGAGGAGCTGGGGCGCGCCCTGAGCCGAGTCGAGGATAACGACCTACGGAAAGCAATCACCGAGGCGGCAACAACGAGCCTGGCTAGAACCCGGAAGCCAAGGGACTAGAAGGGTCCGCTATCTGCGGGCGGCGTGGAGCATTGATTCTATGAGGCGGGGACCGTCTGGCGAGTTGAGTCGCTCGCAGACGTCTTCCGGCAACGGAAGGGTGATGGCGCGCAGCTTGCTCTCGGTGATCAGTGAAAGGGTCACGCCCAGCTCTTCGGCAATGCGTCGCA